>NZ_BAAFHC010000002.1:0-296968 GCF_041155135.1 Marinobacterium sp. BA1 | reverse complement strand
TCCTCAAACTCCAACGGAAGTGCCTTAAAATGTGCAACGTGGTCCTGAACAAAGGCTTTCATTTCCTCGCGCGCAGATGCCTCATTATACTGCACGGGGAGGTCCCACTTCGCATCAATTCCCGGCGGGAAGGTCAAGGTGACAGGCTCTCCACCCGCATCAACAATGATCAACCGATCACAGTCAGGCGTAACGCGTGCTTCAGCAATGTCGCTCACGCTGAACGCAAATACATCTTCGACACCCTCATCGATGGTTAAATCAAGCGTCAACACAATATCGTCGTCAGATCTCACGGTGTCGTGAACGGAGAATGAATCGAGTTTGAGGTTGAACGAATCCGTGGCCAGCTCAAGCCCCCAACTTGCTTGCTGAGCCTTCTGAAGCATCTCAATTACGCCACGGACGCGTTCGGAAATTTCATCGTTGCTTCGAGGAAGGGACTCCATGATCGCCGTATATCGATCTTGATCCTCGTCAGGAGCGACAAACCGGCCCTCAAGAGGCTCCTGCATGTCCTGATCATAGGGGCGACCTCCAAGATCGCCAAAGGTGAGATCTCCGTCTGTCCAAACACCGTCGTGTTTAACGAATAGATACCCGTCACTGGCCAGAAAGCACTGGGTAGAGGGATCACCCTGCTGAATGAGTGCCAGAAGTTCAGCATCCGATTTCTCGCTCAGCGATTCGTACAGTGCGTTCTCTTCATCAGCGGCCACGCAGCCCATTGCCAATGACTCCAACGTATCGCGGTTAAAGCTCTGCATGTGCGTTTACTCCGGTTGAGTTGTAGACTTCCAACTTTAAATCCTCGGGCAAAGAGCGGATCAATAACGGAAGAACCGTTGGGCCTTCAACCTGTGATTGTCTGACGAAACGCGGCACGCATTGCTTGATCCGCAATTCCAAATCAGATCTGGGTAGACGTTCACAATACTGACGCGCATGTTCAAACCAGTCATGCAAACCATTTTCCAGCGCTGCGCTGACGCCGGTTGCATGACTACCCAAACACTGAAGAAAATCATTGCGAAGGGTCTGATCATCAGGATCATACAAGCCACTGCAGTGCCCCATAAACGTGCATAACTGAACCAGTCTTGCGATCGGATCTTCAGGAACGTGGCGCCATACCGCGTCATCGTGTGGAATGCTATGCACATCAGGAAGTAGGGTGCGGCTCTCATTGATCGAGAAAGGGTGGTCATTCAGTAGTGGCGCAAAGCCGTAGGACTCCACTTCTGTTCGGCCTGCATGAAGAACGTTATGGGAAATGAGCATGACCCATTTGCGCACTCTTCATCCGGTGAAATGACGCTGGCGTAGTCCAACGGTTAGCCGGTGGCCAAGCCGGGGAGTAGCCAATACAGTTGATTTCATGCTGGAGCATGAGCTGCCTGTGTTGGGACGTTAAACTCTTTATCAGAGCCGCTACGCTATCAACTCGAAAGCGTAGCGGCTTGGTTTTCTAATGAACACGAAGCGGGTACTGAGTCCTCGCCACAGGCCTTATGGTTACCTTTGGCCCCGTAACAACACGGGGGATATCCGATGAACCACTACTCACCTGATGTACCTCAAACAGCCTCCGAATCAGCCGGTGCAAAGCATCCTTATCCGGCTTAGGCTGCACCACAATGTCGATACCCAAGCACTGCAGGCTGGGCTGGACCGGCTGCTCACTGAACAGGTCAAACTCACGTCCGTGAAAACTGCGCAGTTCCGTCGCATCCTGCAACGGATGAATAATGGTCAAGGACACAACCGGTGGAGTGCGTGATGCGAGAGAGTGGATCCCATGGACATACTTCATTGTGAGGGACGGTAGGTCGCGGGTGAAGGCATACCAGGGATGCGTATGCTTAGCGTCCATCACCAGAAGCAGGGGCGCCCGCGTACCGGGCTTGAGGATTTCAATCACGACATCAGGCGATCGCCGTGAATACTCGGTTGTTGTGCTGCGGGTGTTCAAACGACCGGTTCGCCCTTCGCCTTTTTCAGGGGAAAAGCCCTCACTGTTGACCACGCCATCCGTACGTTCCTGCTCGTGACCCGGCATCCAGTAATGCGGTTCACGCAACACACGAACCTGTGTCCCATCCGATAATGAAAAGTCCGTCCTGACACCTGGGCCGGCCTCACCGGTGCTCAGCGCCTGTGTCACCGCCTCGGCCGTACGGAAAAAGCAATAGTGCTCAAACAGTGTCGGCAGGCTTTCGATCGAAAACAGATTTTCAAAGGCGGACCAATCCAGCTGTCCGCGTTCGTGCCAGCGAATGATATCCGAGAAAATCTCGCGGTACGCCGGTCGCATCTGTACCTTCTGCGTAAAGTAAGGACGCTCCCGACGTATCATCTTGACCGGCAGGCGCTGGCGCAATTCTCGCTCAAGCTGTTGCAGCTTGTGAACGATCACCTCACAGCGGCCAAGGTGCCGCCCCAATATGTGTTCGCGGAACTGTCTCATCTGGGTAAAGAATGACACGAACCCGTCTGACAGCGCCTGAGCACGCGCCAATGGGCGCCCGGCACGGCTCATGCCTGAGTATTGGCGCAGCAGGTCATGAGCCTGAGACAACAGTAGTGCTACAAAGCCATGGATGATCTGGTTCTCATACAGATCCGTGCTTTCGTGAAGGACGGGAAGCACCATATGCTCAGCTACGAAGTAGCGGCCCTGATAGAGCAGATGGCTGTGTTCAGCTGACTCGGCAGGAGAGAGCACAGACATGTTTTCCATCAACCAACCGATCGCAGCATCATCCAGGTACTCCTGCCCACCGGTACTGACCAGCGTGGACTCCGGGACTAGCCGTGTGATCGGATGATGAATCAGCGACGGGAACGCGGCCGCCATGAGCGACAATGTCGATTCAAGCCGCTCAAGCGTCTGAGAAGGCCGTTCATATTGAGACTGGTGTCCTGCACCCACCGGGGTCGCGCTGAACGCCTGGTAGAGCGATTCAGGCGACTGCCGAGCCAGGTAGTCGAACATGCGCGATATTTTATCCGCATCACGTTCATCGACGACGACCTCAAGCGGCTCGAACACCACATCCAGTAGGGCGCGAGATGGCTGGACGCCAGAAAGGCGAATCTCTGCCATGCCGAAATAGTTGAAGAACAAGGCCCTGTCATTGTCACCGACATTGCGTGCAGGCTGCCAACTGTACACGGCCATGTCGGATCCGATCGGTGTCACCTTGTGGCAAGGCTCGCAGTAGTCGTACAGGTTCAGTTCGAGGTCAGACAAGCCCAGCGGTCCCAGCAGCGACACCTCGAACATTTCCTTGTTGCAGAGCCACTGATGGGAACCGCCGATGCGCCCGTCGGTGGGCATGAGCCGAAGCTCGTGCCCTCGACGGGTTCCATTCAGTATCGTTAATTTGAGTTCCATGCCGAGCCTCACAAATATGAGTAGGTGCCGGCAAAGTCGTTGCCGTTCTCAAGTACCCGCGCCAGCAACGTCTGCGAATGGTGGAGTTTGCTGTCCTTGAGCATGTCGTGAAGACGCTCAAGTCGTGCGCGGAACTGGGGGCCGTGACCTGAAATGTGCGGCAGGATGTGCTGAGACACCGCATAGTCAAATGCCACTTCGTGGTCGTCCATAAGCTGACCGGCGACAACGCAGTAATCGTTAATCGCACGCTCTTTACGATGACTGATGCTCACAGGCATGCCATGTTCAGCGTTACGTACCGTCAGAATTTCATGAATCGTGCGGTACATCTCCTTAAGCGTTTCGGGCATTTCATCGTTGTTGTGATTTTCGAAATACTGTTTGCACAGCGCGAAAGGAATGGCCCCGTCAAAGCTGACATTAACCTCTGGCGAATCGGAATCCTCGGCGTCATGCATCAGGGTAATGACGGGGGCGCGATCAATCAGACGTGGTGACAGGCGCTCGGTTGTACTGTCTTTGTTGATTGTGGCCACAAAGCGAGTGGATTCCGGCACACTCAACAGGCGCTTGCTTGCTTCAGCATGACCGGTGTCGATCGGCCGGTGGCGGCCTTCGGGGTCGCACATACCGATAAAATCAGACCAGTAATGCTCAAGCGGTGACAGATTGGCCTCATCCAGCAGGATCAGTCGCAACGCCTCCTGATCGCCGGCCTCCGGCACGGAGAGAAAATCGTACAGGCCGGTGCGCGCCCGCTGGTACATGCCATTGAGGGAGTTGTATGAGCCGAGAATGTCACGACCAGACACCCAGCCTCGGGAAACCGGCACGTACAGGAAGTTGCTATTGCCATCGGTACTGCCCAGGTGCAGCGCCTCAGCAAGACGGATAACTGTCGAGGTTTTGCCTACGCCCGGGTCACCCGCCAGCACGGTCAGGAAGGACTGCATCATGCACACAACGAGGTTGGTCATGTCATTGTGGGTGAACGTCCGTCCCGCGCTATCATCCAAGTAGTCGCGGATATGGTTGATGATTTCTTTGCCATGATTCGGAGCGGTCTTTGAGATCACGACCGGTACGCGCTGGCGCTCTTCGCGCACCAGTGCAGATCCTCCGCGCATCGCACGGCTGACGGCCTCCATCTGACCCAGTGAGGCAGCCAATTTGTTCGGATTCTGCAGCTGCTCCTGGAACGCCTCAACGGAGCGCTCCAGCACGGTTTTGGTCGCATCCAGCTGTTGGTATTCACGCCTGAGGATTTCAACGTCACGGGCCAGTTTGAGGTCATCCAGCACCTCGGCCAGCTCACGTTCGACCTTGGCAAGCTGCTCCTCCTTTTGGGTAATCTTCAGCGACAGCTCTTCTTCCGTTTCCCGCATGCGATTCTGTATATCCGCATTTTTGCTCTGGATGATGGCCTGAATTTCGGCATCGGCCTGCTTGCGGGCCTGTTCAACCTCTGTTTTCAGCGCGGCGGCTTCTCGGTTGAGCTTTTCGATTTCAGCCTCGGCCCTCGCCCGGGCGCGCTTACCTTCACGCTCAATCTCGTCAATGTGCGACGACAGCAATGTTGCCTTATGCCGCTCAACATACTCTTTGAGGAAGGTCCTACCTGCACTGGTGCCGAGATAATGACGAACCATGTCGGAACCGATGTTGGTTTCATTCAGGTACCGCTGCAGGATGGTTTTGAATCGGTGCAGGTTCTCATCACTTGCGAGTGCTGTTTGACGCTTTTCAGCCTCCTGTATGGCGGCTGCCAGGCGCTCGGCATCTCGCTTGCTCAGCTTGTCATTGAAGCCGAACCGCATTGAGCTGTACTGCTTAATGAGCTTGTCGTCTGAGGTGTAGTCCTCAACCGCATGGCGCAGGGCCTTCAGATCATGCAGGCTGCTGATCAGCCGATGATAGGTGCCATCGATATTGACTTCGTGTACGTACTGTTCGACTTCCTTCACGTGGAAGCGAGCAACAGTGTCTTTGGCAAAGGGAATGATGGTAGTGACCTTGGATTCAATGACAAACCCGTCATCATCTCGGCGCATGGCCGTAAACGGGCCATAAACAGCCTCGCCATCCTGAATAAAAAACGTCCCCTTGGGTGGCGTGATGTGCGCAGGCATCTGACCGGTTTCCTTAGGGGGCAGGGCGCATTGGATCACAGGCAGCAGGGTGTTAACCGGCAATGGCTGGGCATGAGTGCCTAGAGAGAAGTATTCCAGACGCTCGTTATCCGGTGACTTGGGACGGTGTTCAGCCAGTACAAACAGGTCATGTGCGCTGTAGGTCGATTCGACCTGTGAATAGCCTTTGGTGATGTCGATATTGTTCGGGTATTGGCGCGTGTCGATCGGTACCAGGGTTTTGATGTTGCGTGGGTTGTCGATATGGAATAGGGGTACAACGGAGCCTTGGTCTGAACTATTGGGGCGTTCTTTGTAGACAATCAGGCCGCCGAGGGCCGGTAAAATCGTTTCGCTCATGGGTAGTGCCTCTAAATTCGTGTGACGTGTTAAGTGTCGATGTAGTGGTAAATATTAGGTACAACAAATTATACCATACGGCTTCATAAGAGTGGCAGCAAGGTTGCAGGCGTAATGCTCAGGTGCTATATGTGGTATAACCCAATATGGAGGTTGTTATGGAGCACCATATCCTCATTGATGCGGATAACCAGCCGGCACGCATGGTGGAGCCACTGATGCATCACCTGTATGCAACCGGCATCGAACACATGCCGACCCTTGGCCACACACTCAACGTCCACATCGCCGGCAACGGCAATGGTTGTCATGTCGAGCGCTGGCACAGCGCGATGGAAGACAGGAGGCTTACCATCACCAACAGTGTTGTGGTCCCCTCCATTGCAGACGGAGCAGACCTGTATCTGAGTATGATCGCTGGCCAGTTGCTCGCTCGGGCAAATGCCAGCCAACGCATACGGATCATCATAGTGTCCCGTGATGACCTGCTCATCCGGCTGGCGCAGATGATCAACACCGCCGCCGACCTCAAGCATAAGGCGTACGCTCAGATCATGTGCGCGGATAGCAACTGCCCCAATATGCCGCCAACGATCACAGTGCCGTTCACCTTAATCCCTACGGAACCGTCACCCCGCAGCCAGGTGCTGGTTCTGGAGAGCGCCATCACAAAACCGGCAACAGAAGGGACTGCGATTGAACCTGATGTAGAAGGTGTCGGGAAGATCCCGTGCGAGACCCGATTACCCGCGGTACCACCCCAAAAAACAAACCCGACCCAGCAGATGAAAGCGATGAGCGCCAATGCTGTGTTCAATTCGATAGTCAGGCTGGTAATGAAGAAACACGGGGACTGGAAGGTCAATAAACTGATACCGTTGGAAGTATTCGAGCGTGCCGTCCAGTCACGCTTTCCAGGGGTCGCGAGAAAACAGGTGCGCGATCACATTAAGGGGCACGTGTGCCAGGTACAGCGTGGTTCCGCAAAGTGTGTGCAGCGGTTAAAGTAGAACATGCCGAACAGTCTCACTAACCGGAGTATCATTTTGGGAGTCAACACATACATCTACCGGGTACCCATGGGCGGTATTGAGCATCTATCGGTACGGGTACCCAAGGATACCCCGGGCCAATACTGGCCTCTGCGATCGTACAGCATTCCGCTCTACGGGGAGGATGCTGCCATGGACATGGCGCGCCGTGATCGGGACCACTTTATCAGTCTCAATGTCGGCATGCCCTGCAACCTGGCCGTGAGCCGGACGCTGGAAGAGGTAGACGCTGACGTAATTGACAGAATCGCAGGGCTGTTCAGCCTGCAAAAAGAGTACGGCCAGATGCGTCTTGCCACATTGGCGATGCTGGGCATGTTTGCTAACGAAGTGAGTGATGTTTACGAAATCGCAGACGCGCTAGATAAACCCGTCCTGAACCTGCAAAAGCAGATCGATGCGTTGGCAGAGAAGGGGTACCTGAAACCTGTACGGGGTGGTTCACTGATCCTCTCAAACTATGGAAAAGACCTGCTCACACGCTTCTCGGAAATTGTGGGGGCAGCATCTGTTAAGCTCGGCGAACAGGATCACTACGTTGCCCTGTTTCAGCAGATCAAGGAAGTGGCACCTCAGCTGGCGCTAAACATGGTTGGAGTGCTGCTGGCGGTGGATCATGGTTTGACCGCCACCTCTCGGATTGCGCGGGCCGGCCAGGTGCCCCAGTCGACCGTGTCCCGCCTGCTGGCAAGTGCAGAGCGATACCAGCTATTGGAAGGTAATCGCCAGCACGGTGCGTCCGCAAGGCGATTCCATCATTTCACCGGGCTTTCTGAAGCAGGGCGTAATCTACTGGCTCAGGTTTCCGCCTTTGCGTCTCCGGACGAGCAGCAGGGCATAGAGGCGAATATTGTGGGTGATGATCCGTTGGCGGCTCACCCCTGTGCACACAAGGGTTTAGCGCCATAAGCTGGTGTCTCGAAGATGAGGTTGATGCTGCCCTGTTTACGCTTGGTTGCGTGACAGCGGTCATTACAGATATGCTGCTCAGTTGAATCTACTAAGTAATATTGCCATTTCATGATAAAAGATCGCCTAATCAGTCTTTTCACCCGTGACAGAACAAGCGTATGGTTCGAAGAGCGAACCGGCATCAGCCGCTATCGCTGGGGAAACATTCGGAATGGCAAAGCGCGCCTTACGGATGCTGAGATCGAAGCGGTATGTAACGTTTTCCCGCAGTACGCCCTCTGGCTAGTGAGCGGGAAGGTCGCCCCCGAGATTGGGCAGATGAGTCCAGAGTTGGTTGACGAACATCGAGACGGAACTTGAAACCTTGTCGTATAATCATGGGACGATTATAGCACAGCGCACTGTATGCGATGACAGTATTAGCCGCCTGCCGACGGCACCGCATTCACCCGCACACCTACCTCGGTGCGGGTACCCTGGGGAAAAGAGTATGACGCTTTACGTGACGGGCTAAAATAAAGCGATGGGAATCGCTAGGGGCTACGGAAATCAATTTTGATTTTGTACAGCTTGAGGCTAATTATTGATGGAGAGCATACTCGCCTTCCTTCTCAAGCCTTCGCTTTTGCATCAATAGTGCCTCATAACCAGTCAAACCAGACCGCCAGTGCCTTCTTGCTTGCAGCTGGTCAATGCATACCAGTGGCACTTTGTGCTTAGCTGCAGTTGAAATAAGCCCGGCGAAGAAATTGTGCCACTCGCAGCAACCTCTGAAATGATAGGTCCGAAACATTAGCGCACTCCCCCAGCACTAAACAGATCGCATGCGGGTGTTGAGGCTTTGATGTCACTACCTTGACCATGCGTCCACCGGTGCTGGTTGAGTCCGCATTTTCTGTATACGCCAGCACCCGATTGAACGCGCGAGTAATGAGAACATTGCCGGCAGGTCATGCCATCTGGTCCAGCACCAGGTGTGCCCGCGTAAGCGTTCATATTCTCGACTTTCTGGGGGATCTCGCCAAAAAGGTCGCGCATAGATACCTCTTAAGGA
Organism: Marinobacterium sp. BA1; assembly: GCF_041155135.1. Lineage (NCBI taxonomy): Bacteria > Pseudomonadati > Pseudomonadota > Gammaproteobacteria > Oceanospirillales > Oceanospirillaceae > Marinobacterium > Marinobacterium sp. BA1. The sequence continues at coordinate 288,061 of NZ_BAAFHC010000002.1, read as the reverse complement.
TGTGAGAATTCACGGTAGTACGGATGGATCTCACCACTGGCGGTGATGATGCCCGCCTTCACAAGCAACCGGCGCGCCGCCTGAGGATCTTGCTTCAAGCGTGCGGTCCTCGCCTTCATCTGAGCTATGTATTGTTTCACTTCGTCTTCGTTCATCGCCGTGACCCCAAATCACACTTCGCACACACAGTATATGCGTAGAGCAGCCAAGAGACTACAAGTCCGCTGCACTGTGTTCTCGGTACAACTTGAAAGCCCGGGCCCAATGGTTGCTTGTACAGTCGTAGCAATACAGCGCTACCGACTCATTATGCGGGGTATTGGCCAGGACCTTGCTCACTTTCCAACCGCACCCTATCTGCCTTCCACATAGGGTACAGGTCCCGTGAAAAACCTTTTCTGCGCGATAAAGCACCCCGTTGATATATCGTTCAGCCACTTTTTCCTCCCAGAGGGTGTTGGTAGTTTAGCGTCCCGCCGAGGCCTGGATTCACAGACCTTGGGCGGCAACGGGCGACACACCATGCGCTGGCAACAGGGGATCATCCTCTCGATAGCCTGCAGGGTTGAGAACATCAGCAACCGATCGGCTCCCACCCATAGCTAGGTGATGTACCCGTTCACGCACCGGTGCAACATTGCGCACGTCAGTGTACTGCTCACACCATTCGACCATCGGTCGTGTGTCGTGTGTTTTAACCAGCAGCGCCTCCAGCTGATCCAGCACGGCGGTGCGATCCTCAACGTGATCGGGAATGCCGCGGGCAACAATCAGCGCATACTGTCCGAGGTAATCGGTCAAGGGGTCCAGCGAGGTGAACGCTTGAAGCGCCCGCAGATCAGGGTCGTACTTACCCAGAACAACGCAAAGGCCGGCAAGCGACGCGGCATGCAGGGTGCGATCCTCAGGATTGGCCGTGAGACGGTCAGCAATCCGTCGGGAGCACAGATTAACGAGTGTGCGTGTACAGGCACGCGCATCCAGCTCCGACAGTTCGCCGGAATAGGCCACCTGAGCAACATCATTGGCGTATTTGCCAATCTGCCACAGCTCAATAGGCTTGGTCACCTGTGACAGGGAGGCAATGGCTTCCTGAATCGGATGCAGCGGCGTACTGGTGCCCTCCAGGATGCGGCTGCGCGGCACTTCCTCTTCACGTATGCCTTCGGTGACCGCCACAACAAATCGGGCAGGAATGTCCACGCAGCAGCGTGTGGACGCGGTGTACGTCAGCGAGGTTTCAAAATCGAACCCATCGTTCGGCCAGCGGATTTCACCTGACTGAAGCTTGTCGAGCCAGTCTGATTCACCATTGGCATGCAGGTCACGAATAAAGGAAATAGGCTCCTCAAAGGCAGCAAAGTCAGCCCGCAGGAGAGCAAGGTCAGTCGTCGACAGATTGACGGCCAACACGTGCCAGTCGTCCGTCTCGTTTTCGTCCATGGCGCATTCGGCGTAATACTCTGCCAGCGCCTCTGAGGTGGTCAGAAAAGGCGTACGCAGCGGTTCGCCGGCGTCAATCGCCGCCTTACCTTTCGAGTCGGTACCGTGATAGAAGAGCATAGCGCCTCCTTACGATTTGGTTGATTGGACTGCGAGCAGGGCCCGCAGCCAGGGCGTGGGATGAATACCGCGCCGGTAGCGGGCGTTTGCCCGGCCCATGCGTTGATTCGCGCGCTCTCTGAGCACACCTGCAATACCTTGTCCGAGAGTTGTGCCCACGGCTCCGGCGGGTCGCCACATATCTCATACCTATTACATTTTCAGGTTATTGGTTTTGCCCGCTCCGCTCGCCAACAGATCCGGCTCAGGGTCGAAATACCCCTGATAGGGACAGTTCTGGGGCGCGGGAAGTGACTCATATACAGCATCTGGTCTTCGCCAGCCATGCGTAGGCATCAACCCCTCCGAACTCCCCGTAACCCTCGTAGGCGACCTCTTCGATTGGAGACTCTCCATTCCGCTGTTTTCCATGAAAAAAAGCCCATCAGTTATGCCTCTGCTGTCATGAAAACACTTGGTGTATCCGGAGTCATATCAAAGGGAAGGAGAAGGCGACGTTGACACATTCGAGAGCGGGTCGTGCCCGCCCTGTAAATGTCCCTCCTCAACCAACCAGTCACGCACTTCGTCATCGGAGAACCCCGCCTGCTCCAGGAAGAGCAGTTGCTCTTTCATGCCTTCGTTGTTCACGCGTGATGCAATGCGCGATGCGGCATCGGACACCGCCTCATCATCAATATCCTCTGCATTCGGTTCTGCACCCGATGCTTTGGACATGAGTTCAGACTGAGCTTGGGCGCCTTCGTTATTCGCGAAACTCCCCATGCGATCTGCTGCATCATGCACAAGGTCATCCAGCATTTCACTGGTGATGCCGGATGCCTGTAGCTCAGCAAAAAGACCCATGTTGTTCTCCTGGGTCGTAAGAGGGCCAAATACCGTCGTGAACTGATCCTCAGGCAGTGAGTATAGCGTGGTGGCGCCTGCGGCTGAGCAGTAAAACACAGTACGCGGACCTTCAGCGTTGTCGTCAGACACCCCAATCGCCCGAACGCAGTGCTTAGCGACCTCCTTATTCCTGAAGTGCTGGTGTGCATCAGGAACCCGATTGCTTTCACTCAGCGCTTCTACCAGCGCTGCATCCTCATGAATGTCATCGCTGGAGCGAGCGTACAGCACAACGCCCTGGCCCGGGCCCTCAACCAGGGCAACACGAACGGGATACTCGTCCGGTGAGAAACCCAGCGCCTCGGCTTCGTGAGGTTTGACATCACTCAACGTGGCCAGTAGCTGGCCTTCTGATCCATACAGGCAAGGGGTATCCGTGCTATTGGTGTGAATGGCTGCCGCACCCTGGCGAGGAATGCCGTACACGGCTTCATTAATCCGTTTCACGGCCTCAAGCGCCGTAAGGTGCTCACTATGTCCTATGGCATCAAATTCCCGCCGGGTGATATCGACAAAAACTGGATAACTTTGGCCGTAGAGAATGGGTGTTAGTGTTATCGTGCCATTTCCGTTACTCAGGCTGCGCACCGACTTAATATCTTTTACGGCAATGCCCTTGGACGTTATTCCAAGGGCATGAAAATTATTCAGTACATCAAGTCGTTGGTCGCGACAGCTCAAGCTATTGATCCGGTCGTGCGCGGATTGAACACACACCTTTAGCTGTTCGGCGGCCTGCTCAACGGAGCCGGTGCGGTAGAGCAGGTGAAGGATGTTGGCCTGTTTGACGTCGGGATGCTCGGTAATGCCTTTGCTTTTGGCAGCCTGCCACGAGATGTACAAGAGATACAGGTCTTGAGCCGCATACAGATGATGGATGGAATCGTTACCAAAATGGTTGTTGGGGCGATTCAACCAACTCTCCATGACCGCTGCGGTGAAACCCTCTTCATCATTGACGTAGGAGGGGTCGTTTAACAGCCCCGTTGAGGCGGCCACCTGAACAACAGAGCGCGGCTCCTGCAGTACAATCTTGGTTGGTTCAGACATGGATAAAACTCCTCATGTGATCAGGCCAGTGCGGGTGCCGCAGACGAGCCGGGATTGCTCGCCAACGGGTCATCATGATGGCCGACCATTTCGCGTGCGCGGTTCAGCTCGGACTCTGCTTCATGACACAGGAACAAGTCGCCGTCCTTATCCTGGTTGATCATAACCATCAGTTGTCGGTGGGCACCGATCACCTCCATGTCGAAGGCATTACGTGCGGCATACTGGATGTATACATCGGGATCCTCAACACGCTCCAATGGCGCATTGTAGAGCTGCATGCCCTCTTCATAGAGCGATGCGTAGTCTCGGCTGATGACCCAGTCATCACCGGCATCATGATCAAGGTAGTCAAAGGCATTCACTAGCAGTTCAAGGTGGTCAGACGTCATGCGGCTCAGCACACGTCCTGACGCCCAGTTGGCCATCGCAGCCGTTGAGCACTCCGTAGGTATGCCGGAGGCATTAAGCGTCATATCGATGTACTCGCGCATTTGCTCGTCACTTTCGGCTTCAGCCGTGATGTCCTTAATCTGAGCAGGGCGAGGCAATGCGTTTGCGAAGGCCTGAACGGCATTCTCGTCCGGTGCGGAAATCCACAGCTCGAACCAGGCTTGATCGGCGAGGTCGGGGGAGTCGAAGAACGCATGGGTCAAGGAAAATACACGGCTCATGGTGAACTCCTTCAGGATGGTTGCATGTGGGCGTCATTCAGAGCCGGCGCGAGTGGATCCGGCTGGCGCTGCGGGTGTTCTTCCTGAACCAGCGTAATGGCTTCCTTCAGGTCCAGAATTTCAAGCGACACCTGAGAGCAGGGGAGGTCAGCAATGACTGTACCCTGCTGGCGCTGGCGCAGTGCCGGTTCGAGGACATGTGTAAAAATCTGTTGGGCCTGAGACGCCTTGTCGGGTGCTTGTTCCCATGCAAGACCGTCAATATCCCATACCACCATGTAGGCCTTACCGTCCTCCGGCGAGCCGACAGCAGTGTTATGCAAATGCTCGCGCAAGGTAAAAGGCTCGTACTCACCATCGCAAATGCGCAACTGGTGGTTGCGATCAGCAATGGTCACAATAGGGTCTTCACGATCATCTTGGAATACGAGGAACACAGAGGGCACGCTGTGTTGGGTAGTCGCAAGCCTTAGTGCGGCTTGAGAGTCCTTGGCATACACGAGCTGTTGAACGGAGGCATTGGCGTTAACCATGATGGGTTATCCCTGTGTCAGTGATGAGGATGACGTATCGTGCGTTGCGAGGGGGTCGCCAGAAGCCTCTGCAGCATGGTCCGCCTCGCTCAAGTGCTGCTGGATGCGTTCAATCAGCCTGGTGCACAGGGAGCGTGAGACATCAGTACCCGATGTGGCGGCGACTGTTTCTGCGCTCACACGGGTATCGATATACTGGTTGGACACATCACCTGCGATACAAGCACGTTCGAACGCCCCTGCAATCAGATGCAACTCATTGGCGCGCATAAAGCTCAGTACGTCGTGGATATCAGCTTTCAACTCATCGGTGAGAGGGCGGCGGGTGTTAATGGTCACAATCCCTTCGTTGACGAGGTACAGCGCTTCTGGGCGTACACGGATGGCCATACGTCACTCCATTTTCTATTTTCTTTGTGGTTATACCGAATATATATTATTGTGGTTCCACACACAATACACGGATAGGTGTGGCCATACCTGCACAGAGGAGTTTGAAATGGAACAACAGGATCTCAATGTATACCAAGTCTCAACTGAAGACGGGGCACAATTCAGGGTATCAGCTCTAGACTCCGATCAGGCATGCTGGAAAGCAAATCGGTACGCCGCAGAAAACTCCATTCTTTCAAGCCGTGCCACATTGAGCTTGGTACACGATGATGCTTCTTCCCCACACGATCATTTGGGCCAATTCGATCTCGAGGGGTACGCACTCCCCGTCTCGTGGGGCGAGCTTAAAGATCGTGTGTCCTGGGCGCGCAAGGAGGCTGTAAGAAATGCGATTGAGCATTGGGATTATCCCTGCCATCGCTCACGCGGAGTATTTATTACGGCTCGAGATGCAAAAGGAGAGATGTTACTTACCGAAGCTGAGGCATGGTCACTGGCTAGTACACGTAAGCAATTCAAGCAGGATCTGACGAAACTGATGCAAAATAACCCTGAACTTGTGTCGGTGTGGGCAGTTGCCTCGGTAAACAGCGCCAATAATCTAGAGCAGCTGAACGATGACCCAGAACCGCTAACCGGTGGTAAAGAAGTGTTGATCTGGCACCGCGATCACCCGCAGGGCAGCTTGGATATTGTGTTCGAGGATGATCCGCTCGCTCAAACGCAGAGCCGTAGATTTGACGCCAAATTGGGGATGTGATGATAGCGAATACTTCAGATGTACAGGCGATTTACAACGCAGTCATTGCACTCGAAAAAGAACGCCAAGGCCCCTTGGCTTTCGTGATGCACAATCACATTCGAGACAAGTCTGCACTATTCAAGCGTCTACAAGCAGGGTTCCAGCCCTTGATCGTGCCACCGCCACTAGCCCATTCATACCCTTGGTACGAGGTCATTGAAAGCGACGCTGAGCACACTGTGATGGTGGAGGGCCTGGATCAGACAGAGCTCACACCCGGGGATATCTGCATTCACCGGGCGCGCTGGGTCATAGTTAATAAACACTCGGATACCTCATGGGTTGTGACGCACCCTAACTGGCAAGATCTGGGTTTCACATGGCTTCTTGAGTTGAAGCAACTTCCAGCAAACGAAGCCGAGGGCTACATCTACCCGCACCACAACCCATCACAAGTCAGGGCGACTACCCTGAGTGATTTGGAGGCCATTGCGAAATACTTCGTCGATGGAAAACAGCGCAGCCTGCGGGCCGCGGTCTCGCGGAAAGAAAGTGCGGCGCCCGGCAATACAATGGAAGTGAAATCTAATATCCGGACGCGGTTTCTCCACAGAGTTGATGATGAGTTGCTTCGAGATCGCCGCGAAAAGGGTCTATCCGACCTTCTGACAGACCACGAAGCGCAAACGCTGTACGAGCACCATCTTGAGCAGCTAAAGGCGGACGTGTTGCTGGATGACGATGGGAATATCATTTTCAATGAGTGGCGTATGCGGCGTATTTCACCGACGGTTATCTCTGAAAACACATACTTAATGATCAATGAAATGCAGGGCGGCGATAGCAGTGAGTGTGGCGATGAAACTTAAGAAGGGCGCTGAACATTGGCTTATAGGTAAATACTTGATTCACCAAGGCGACAACAGCCGACGCGGGGCTGTAATGAAAGTCGAGAGTATAGAGAATCGATTAGCAGCACGCTGTCCAAAAAGTGTCGAGCTTGTAATTCGGGTTAGACCTGAGCCTGCGTACTGGCCAGAAACAGCGGGCGACTGCGTGAGCAGTATCACGTATGCACTGCGGAATGTACCAGATGGACTGCTCGAAATGGACAAAAACGAAAGGCAGTATTACAACCCCATCTTCGCATTATTCGACGTAGATAAGGGGCAGGTATATACTGTTCAGGACTTGTCGGACGGCATCAGCGATGCTGAGGTTGATCTGCTCGCTTACACAGACAATCAATCAACAATACCGATGAAGCAGCGATAGACTGGGCCTTTAGCAGCAAAGATGGGGAATTCACCACTATCCGTGACTGACCAATGGGATAAGGCTATGAGTTTCGATAGAAAGCAGGCTTCGGTGCAGCATGTAAATCACCTTGCAACCCGGGCAGACGTTGTAAATCAAAATGCCTTTACACATCGCAGGATGCTTTTGGAAGTGTTGCACAGCGCAGATAAGCCCATATCTTTTAAGGCAGCCATCGATGTTTTGATACAGGACTTCGGAGCTGAGGACAAGACAAAACACGTGCGTGCAATGCTGAAATCCAAGTTGTTGCGGGCACTCGCTACACTCTATAGGTACAAGTACATTAATCGGGTATCACAGCACCCAGAAATAAAAAATCCGCTTTACCCCCAAGAATACCTGTGGCACATAACGAGCAAAGGCATTGACAGGCTCGGCCTGTAAAAACAATCCATTCACCGGGGGGTAGAGCATTTGAAAACGGAACGGCACAACATCCACAAGTCAATTCGATTTGATCGTGTACGCATGGAATATGCCTTGAAGTCAGGCCCAGCCATTCGGATTCCGCAGGGACTGTCACGTGAAGAGATGCGTCAGCTCATTATGCGTGCGTCTACAGATAAAACCACACGTAAATGAATTATCACGGAACATAAGTCGGCAACACCCAATAAGCAGACAGGAAGGATAGCACTATGGTCGTTATGATCGTCAACACCGGCACCTTTGAATTCATCGGACTGGGAAACTCTTATGAAGAAGCTGAGAAGGGTATCTACAAGCGCTGGGAACAACACTGTGATATGTTTGAAGGGGTCGATCCAACCCTCATGCGAGAGCTAATTGAAGAGGAAAGCGCTCAGGTAGTTTATTTGGAACCGGGCAATGCCGTGCTGTATGGAATCGATGATTGCTCGGATAAAATGACTGTTGAATCGGAAAATCTGGACCCGCTCGATAACAAAGCTGGACACAGCCCCAGTATGTAATCTTCTGGCCATACTGCAGTCGGGTCTTTTTGAAATGACATCCGCGATATTAAACGGTTTCTTCAGTCTCGGCCTGTAAGACAGCGACGCAAATACCGTGCGGAGCTTCAATTTGATGCCTCAGAAACGCGTAAGGTGGAGACAATCGAGCTTCTGGGTTTTTCGATTCAGGATGTTGTCGCCAATCTTGGGAACCAGTATCCGGCAAGACGGGAGAACGAAATGGACACCTCATCTGATGAGGAGCAAATTGATATTGAATACGGGCTCATGACCGCATGTGACGAATGCCAAATGCCCGGTAGCAACTCTATAGGATACCCCGATTGGCAGCTGCAACCCGATGGCCGCGTGCTTTGTAAAATGTGCGCAGAAGTCCGTTAAACCAGCCTATGCGGTCAGCAGAGCACGGGTCAATACGAGCTTCGGCTTGGGCGCCCTGCTGAAATTGGGTGGGGCGGACTGGCAAAGGGGCGCTGCTTATGCGGAAACGAGAACTTTGAAAAGAAGGCGAGTATGCCGCCTTGCAAGACCCGTAGCACTCTACACTATTACGGACGGTCTACATCATGCCATTACATGACTGGTCAATAACCCCCAACAAGCCGATCGCATTGCTTCTGGCACGCAGAGAGCTCAGCTCGCTGGTCCATGAATCAGTTCTGCTTGAAGGTATAAACTTCACACTGCCTGGAATCCAAACACTGATTGACGGCATTTCTGTTGGCGGGTATACGCTATCGGATCAGCAAGTGGCCATCAACCAAAGTGCAGCCTGGAAATCGTTATTTGAGCGCATCAAGCACGATACTTTCTCTCTCAGCGCTGATACTGCACTCGATCTTCATCGTTGGCCGGGAAGGAGGAGGCATTGATCTGGGGGCAGTTCAGAACGGGGAATGTCACAATAGCGGGGACTGACTACATGCCGCCACCCGCCAATGAGCTAAGTGATCACTTCGATCGGATGATTGAAGAGGCTCAAAACATCAGCGATCCAATTGACCGTGCCAGTTTTGTTTTTCTGACCATGGCTAGGGAGCAATTTTTCTTTGATGTAAAGCGCACAGGTCGACTGATGATGAACGGGATTCTACTTGATGCTGGCTACCCCGTCATTAATGTGCCGGTTGCAAGACAACTCGAATTCAACACGCTAATGTTGGAGTTTTACCCTACTGGGGACGTTGAGCCGATGACGCGCTTTCTTGCCTCATGTATTGATCCAAGGACGGTCAGGATTATCAATGAGACGCAGATACGACCCTCGCTTAGCGAAGCTAACAAGCCAACGCAAGGTCCTTCGATGTGATCACCTGGCTGGCGCCGGGACGAAAGCGCGGAATTGGCTTGAGCGGCATGACATCAACTTTGAGCACCTTGTGGTCAAACATCCGGCGCGTTGTAAGGCCGCTACCTGCGCGCATATAGCAGGTAGCAGGCAGCTTTTCCGTGATCGTGGATGATCATTTCGACAATGTGAGCAGGGCATTGGCCAGTGGGGCCGCTCGTCACGGAGCGCTTATTCAAATGGAGCCGGCCAGGTTGCAAAGGTGATCTTGAAGAGTTGACCAGGGTTACACTGACGTACATCATGTGTGAGCAGCAGCTGCAAGGGTGAAATTAAAAGGAAGCTTATGGAGATTAACCAGGACCGCGGTCTGACGGCCATCCCTGATCATGTTCGCGATGCACTTGGTAAAGATACGCTAGCCCTGCTCGCAACTGATGGGCATGGCATTAGCTTTCCAGAGCCCACGGGATGCCAGTTGCGGGTAGTACGTGAAGGCATCCCGCATGGCGGCTTCTTTGCGTATAACCAATACGGCGGCCCCGAATATGCAATAGAGGCTGCAATTGAAGAATGCCAGCGGTTAAGAAAGAAATATAGAATCACAGGGAATTTAACTAGAGACCACGTTCAGTGGGTAGAATCCTACCGTCGAAGCAGGGGGGGTTACGAATACAGTTACCGAGTTTACATCAAAGTAAATGGCAAGGTTCGTGCAAAATCCTTTGGTTTTGGATCTAAGCTCCCGTCAGCCGATAAGCAGTTGCACGCCTACCGAACGGCACGTTTGTTTTACCACTTCTATGAGCAGTATGGCGATGACATTAACCTATACTGGAGCTGGTTTGATCGTTGGAAAGAGGTGCGCCTGTATTATCCGGAGCAGCCTTGGTTCGATTGGAAGAATACATGAAATTTACTTGCATCCAGTGAACCCTCGGATATTTTCAGATGGGGACGGAGTGGAAACGAAAGTAGAACATAGGCGAAACATGCATCAAACCCAAGTGCGAAATACGTCACACTCGCATAAGTCAGATGTGAAACAACTATGCAACGATATGGATTATCATCTGGCTAATCAATTGACGGGTTAAATTGAAAAGTTGCCGTGCTGGCGCCAGCTCGGAAAGTGCGGCAGGGGGGCATAGGAAGCCGTCAAAGCATTCTATGCCAGAAGGTCATGCTTTATCCTTACGCTTGTCACCAACAATCACACCACGATCATCCAGCGCAGGGATAGATAACGTAAACCGCAAACGCTCACTCAATGCTGAACGATGCTTTCGCATCCGGCCTTTAGCCGCCTCAAGCTCTGCATCATCAATCTGACTTGAGATAGGGAGATGATGGGTCCAGTGCTTTCTTCCGTTAGGCTCTATCTTTTCCAGTTCTTCAATTCGCCCGGTTTGATCCATGCGCTGAACAGACACAGCGATGTCCCAAGATTTAAGATCTGTGATCAGGCGTAAGAATGGCTCATAGCCGGCCAGGCTGGCAAAAGGGTCACCTTCGTTATGCCAGCCGCTCAGATCAAATGTGACCTTGAACGCGGAAGGTTCAGACGACGCCAGCAGTGACGTAGACGTGGCTGCCAGCTCCAGCACCTGCAGATGGGCCAAATCGCCATAGGTATCGCGGTATTCAGCCAGGAATCCGCGATACGCCGAGTGGTTGGTGATCAGCTGAGAAATTTTGGGCGCAGTGCGGGTGCCGTCGATCTTGAGGAAGACAACGCCAGGGTCGTACACAGAATCCAGCAAGGAATTGATTAAGTCACCATCAAGCAGGACGGGCAAGTGCTTTCGCAATTCCCGCTTTAACAGCCCAAAGTAGGTATCGTAGTCGAATGACGATTGGCCACTGCGTTTGGCCTGGTGCTGGAGCTGGTTGAAAGTGTCGTAACCCAAGGGCTTGGCAAAGGCCGCATAGAGCGATTGCCCCTTGATGCGGTGCGCGGTTTGGGCATGGAGTCGTTTGGAAAAACGCTTGGCCAGCCATTTGATATCACGGACGGCTACCGCAGGCACAGGGGTAAAATGAGACATCTGTAATCTCCAATACAGTCATGATGATGGGCGCCGCTCGCATCATCCACTGTGATTACAGGTGATGAACTGGGGTGGTGCGGTTCGGATTTGTTTTCCACGCGGCAGGAGGGACGCCGACACGCCTCGGTATTTAGCTTAACATGAAGTGATTGCGTTGCAAGAGGCCAATGCAACTGGCCGTATTGGGCCATGGCTAGGGTAGCAGTAGAGGAGGGTGTGGAGTGTGTGGAGTGTGTGCTGATCATTCACCCACAGATAACGCACTATGAGATTCGGCATGCGCTACTGGCGCCAGCCATCTCAGGCTGCCACCGATCTGGCACAATCAACCGCCCGCTTGGTAAAGAACCATGCCCTTTCTGGTAAGTAATCTGTTCAAATTGGTAAGGTTTCCCCGCGCCCTGGTAACCTTCAGTGTTGTGCCGGCGCCGGCTGGACACCTCGGAAACTGCGGCAGAAGAACCCTTAACTCAGATATGGTCCAGAGCCTTTTCCACGGTATTCCTCCGTGTAATCCAGATCGTCAGCAGCATCAGGTGCACCAGGCACGGCATGCCGATAGGAATAGTTACGAGCTTCATCGAATTGCCGATACTTTTCGGCAACAGATGCATCCCGCAGGTCACCCTCGACCTGATTTTCATCATCGAGCCCGTCCAGTCCTTTCATAGCCAGCACATTGTCGGCCCACTGGTTGCGATCAATTACGGGTCCGCAAAAGGGCAAAAGGTATCGATCTAAAATGCCGCGTCCCGGTGATTCGATCTCCAGAGTGAGGGCACGAAGGTAGTCGTCCTTATTGGTTGCAGGCCAGTCTATGGAGAATCCAGCCCGATGGGCGAGCTCCATGTGAACAAGCAGCATAGTTCGGCCGTTGCCGTCCAAGAATGGGTGCCCATAAGCGAAAAGCCCCATTATTTCACCTGGCACATCACCCATTCGCTGTTCACGCTGGGCCAGCCGCAACCCTTGATCGATCGCCAAGTGAATAGAGCGAGGTTCACAAAATGTTGTATCAGACTTGGATACCAGCAGATGCGGGGCGGTCATCTGTCTATCTTCACCCGCCCAGGGATAGTAGTTGCCGAACAGCAAGCGGTGAACCTCAAGGAAATGCCCGTACTCAATAACGTCCTGGTCCGCCAGATAGGTCAAAGCGTCTGCCAAGTTGGCTCGAAACAAGTTGTGCTCCATGTGTTTGATAATAACTGGAGCCTTATCCTTGCGTGTATTACGCAGGTAACCCTTCGAATCAAAATCGCCAAACGGATCAAACATGGTATTTCTCAGTTAGATACTGGCCCAGCAGGTCTACCATTTCATTGCCTGTGATAACACCTGATCGCTTGAGAGCAACAGTCAAGTCTTCGATGTCATCAGTAACTACATCATCGTCGGAAAGCCGCGTAATAACCTCGGCTAACGCATCTTCATATGTTGGTTGAAAGGTTATCCCGGAGCGACTCGCTAATGCGAGGATACGAGACTTTGCACTCGAACTGGCAGGCATCATTTTGAAATTCCCTCTAAGGTTGCGATTTCGCTAAGCTGACAAATTGATTTAAGGTCACAGTCATCTGAGTGCTCAATCTCCCAGACATCATACCGATTCTGCATAGATAGCCAGCTGATGGCTGAGGTGCCTGTGGCTGTGGCGATGCGTAGTGCCAGCTCCTTGCCGCAGCTTGCCCGCCCGTTGACGAATAACGATAAGTGTTTGCGCGATACACCCATAGCCTTCGCGGCAGAGGTAACGCTCAGCCCGAGAGGGACTAGGATATCTGCCTTGAACACCGCACCAGGGTGGGTAGGTTTGCGGGATGTACTGCGAGACATAGTGTTTACCTTCAGAGCGTATTTCCTGTGCGCATACTGGTACCTAATGGGTAACATTATAGCACAGGCGTGCGGAGACTAGCGTTCCACGATCAGCTAAAATCACACTACGGAAACTGCGGCAGAGGATAGCAAAGGAGGTGGCCGAAGGTCATGCCATATGCCTGCGCTGGTAGCGAAGCTGCCGGCCGAACAACTGTCGAATGTATCGCCCTGCTGCCTCCAGATCATTCTCGCTGCACCACTTATGCAACCGGAATGGTAAGTCAGGATCAAAGGTTTTCGGGTGCAGTAGGTCAATCAGTGCAGACCCTCGGGGCGTTAGCCCTATGGTTGATTCACTAAGCGGATGAGCGGTACCGCGATCCAGCATTTGCTTGATTATATAGTTCAAGGACATAGGCGAGCCTATACCGATGCGCTGTTCTGGTCTGAACTTGCCGGACCCCGGCCACTTCGCTAATCGATCTGCAAACTCACCGAAGGACACATCGACCTGGGCCTGTCCGAGGATACAGGTCGCCATGAGCTCGTACTTTGAGAGTATTTTGCTGTTGTTCAGCTCCAGTTGCTTCAGTAATTCGCCGAACACCAAGGCGCTGTTGGTAAAGAACCAGTAGTCGAAGAGTCTTTTGACTTTGGCGTAGCTAATGTCTTGTTGGATTGGTGAGTTTGCCCACGGTGCACGTGTGGAGAATGCCTTGTTTAGCGCTTCCGCGGTGAAGCAAACAATCCTAACCACTGTTACTGGTACCGGCATTTCCCCACAAACCCCCAAAGCGGTGACGATCTGGCTGGCACCCCATCCGCCTGTATGATCGGGGTCCACGAGAATCACCACTTCATCGTAAGTCCCGTCGATGCATTTAGAATGCAAGTAGCCGATCAACGCCTCTGGGGTCGGGTATAGGTCGTTTTGGTAGGGCTTAATGTCCCTATCCAGTTCATATAGCCTATACCGATCCCGAGAATTCAGATCAGTGAAGCGATGCATCAGGGACGGTAGGGATGTGAAGGGAATATCGCTAAAAGTACGCGTGTGATCTGGCGCGAATCGCCACCACCCCAGAGACATCGTAAACACAGCGTCCCATTCTGTTACCTTAGAGGCTGGGCTGTGAAAGAAATCGCGGGCGAAGGCTGGCTTTTCAGCCACCAAAAGCTTCCGGGGCATGATACGGCTCCTGTAGTCCAAACATAGTGAATGTCGGTGTCAATGCGCAGCTTGGCTGCGAACATAGGTCAAGCATACCCGTGCAGCCTTGAGTTGAAAAGACACCGGCCCAGATCGAACAACTTTCCGTGTTGTGCTGGCTCCAGCATGAAAGCGCGGAAACTGCGGCAGGGGATGCCCCCAAGTCCACTGTCGACACCCGTGTTGGGCAACCACCTTTGTATGGTGGTTGCCCACAAGAGATCGCTATAAAAAGCGCTTAATTAATCGTGTTACACCCTGCATAAAAGCAACACTGTGGGTTGTATCGTTGGGTTGTGCATTAGCCCCCAGCTCTTGCCGAACTTCATCTGGTGTGCCCGGACAACAAATTACATCAAAGCTATTTCGGAGGAGGGGGATTAATGGGCGCATATCAGCGAGGCCTGCATTACCAATCCCTACGCTCAGTGAGCAGTTGAAACCTCGTGCTTGTGCAATGATCTGTGCAAAGAGCGGATCGTTAATGCAGCCGACCAGATCAGGAATAACGATGTGGAGATGTTCTGGTTGGTTCGCAAGGATCTCATCCCCATCAATGGGCTTCAGCCGACTGCGCAGCGCGATTTTACAAGTGGGCACTATCTTTGAGACCGGCGCGACAACAATGATATTGCCGGCCATAGATTCGAGGTCGCTCTGAACATCGGCATGGTTGATAACAGTGCCGCTCACGCCCAGTTGATCCATGCCAGCAGTGTTGGTGTCCGTTGTAATAACCAGGATTTTGTGCCGGGAAGCTTGGGCGAATTCTACGCGCCGGCTCAGGACCGTTGCAATCCGCTCAGGCGTAGATCCGAAAACCAGCAGGTGCCGCGTGCTTGAAAACTGCAATGACGCTGGGGAATGAATCTCCTCCAATGCCGCCAAAACATAGTGACGGAACGTGAGCGCATCTATGAGCCCTACAGGCAGATCCATAGCCTCCAAAAAACCTTGCGTAAACTGGGCTAACTTGGCCTCGCCATAAAGCGATTCAAATTCACTTTCCGCACGATCATGGCCGTATTGTGCTTTGGCATTCAAATCGCCCCAGTCCCTGTAGCCAATGGCTTTGGCTATGGCAACCTGTACTCGGGTAGAACCGATTTTATTCGGGAGTTGCTGTGTTAGTAGCTCTTTGAACTCTGAAATTAAGGCCTGGTTAGCGCTGATTGGGCGACTCAAGCCCTGTTCCAGTAACGCTTTTAACTCAGGGTTCTCGGAGAAACTGATTCCATCATCACCTAGCTCTGACAGGGCTTCATCATCATGGATCGATGCTTTCATAGCCTTTAAGCGGGTGTTGAGTTCTTTAGCAATCGCATACGAAAGCTGCTTCAGGCGAGGTAGATCAGGTTGAGTAATTACAAGGCGCATACACACTCCTTCTGGCCATATACGGCAAGATTGCTGCTTACTTGCACCGGGCACTGGACTATGTGTGCTCTTCGGCTTCGCGTGTACTCGTTGGAATTAGGTATTGCAGCACCACGGACGTGAGTCGCGCCCTTCCGTTCATGATACCACACCTCACGGACTAACTTTCCGTGATGAGACGGTATCAGCGGAAAAGATCGGAAACTGCGGCAGGTTATCGCATAGCCGGTGCTAAAACACTGACCATTTGCCGTGAGTGTTGTCAGCAAGAGTGACCCAGTGAGGGGAATACAACTTCCAATACAACTCGAATTCTAACAAGGTAATCGTAGCCGGTATAAAGTTCTTCCAGCTTTACAAGGCACGATTTTCCTACTGTTGCACCCAACCTGTTTTTTTGGTTGATGGCAGAGAGGAAAATATAGAGATCGTAACCCGTCAGTTTTTCCATAGCTGATGTAATGATCTCTTGTCTCATTTGTTCGGTTGATACACTGTATAGAATCATCCATCCGGGCATGTATTGCCCCCAATCGTCCTGCTTTAACTTTTCAAAAAAGGCCGCAGCAACATTGGGATCAACATCGTCGCGCAGTATGCTGTTTGATTCTACATAGTTCACTATACCTAGAATCTGTTCTCTAGCTTTATCAACTTCATAGTGTGCTTTCAGCGGTAGAGATCCGATAAGTACCAAGAATACGGCAATAAGGATTTTTCTGGCTATTCTCATGTGAACTCCTAAGCTCGTATTGATGTATTGATTCTTTCGATTATATGGAGGTATTTTACCATAACGGGATAACGCCCATTAGCACATGTCAAAAAAACCGGTACCGGCCTGGCAAAAATCCGGCCCCTTGGTACACAATCATGCCTTTTCTGGTAAGCCCGTGGTGCAGATTGGTAAGGTTTGGCTCCCGCCCTGGTAACTTTCCGTGTTGTGCTGGCGCCAGTATGAAAGCGCGGGAAGTGCAGTAGGGGTGACATTAATCCGCCAGGACTACAGCTCAATCGGGCGGTATGCCAATGCCGCATCTACGATTTCTTCAGCCGTCATAGTCTCGTACCTGGACTCCTGGGGGCCTTCTGGTCCCCAGAATAAGAATCGCTCAAACACCGGGTCAGGCAGGATCTGACGCAGTTTATCCAGCATCTGTTCGTCCTGCGCTTCAGTGTCATACCCTCCTTCTAGGAAGGCTTGGACGATTTCAATGGCTTTATCATGGTGCCTTTCAATTTCGTCCTTTGGAGAGTGGTGCATATCGTGGTTTTAACAACTAGAAGCAATTTTTAAGTGCTGTTCAAACGATGTGACTAAACTCGAATCTTCTATTGAAATCCCATTATATAATGGACTGTAGAATCGGATCATTGCATTTTCTAGACCAAAAAGATACCTGCGAAGCGTAAGCAAACCCTCTGCATGCTCGCAACTCGTTATTGCATTCTCTAACTGTTCCACCTTCCAGACGGGGTATAGAATAAATGCTACACGAGCGTTTGGATGGTTATCTTTAATAACTTTAAGCTTTTGGTGAGTGTTGGTGTTACCTAACCGTTGGGATAGTCTTTTAGACATTCCTACATAAAGTGCCTTATCATCTGAGAATGTAATGTAAACACCAGCACCATCCCGAGCGAAGAGTTCAAGAAACTCACTCTCGCCTTTTAAATCGCTTAATCGGTGAGACATACCTTCTAGGAAGCTAATAGATGGAAAGCGGAATTCAGCAATATCGTCATGGTAGTCAGCCGTATCGCCATGGAAAGCTTTAATTTCTGTAGGACAGGAATGTTTTTCTAGGTCCGATAATAAAATTCCTGGTCTTCCAAGAGCGAGATCTCTAAAGCTATATACGTGCCACCCACCATCATCACCTAAGGCTAATCTGTGCTGATAGAGGTGAAACAGCATAAGCAAAGCTGTCGAGCGCCCATTTTGATCTGTGTCTACATAATAACGCGGGTTGCGTGCTGTATAGCTGTTCTTTCGAATGAGGTGTTTCAAAAACAGCGGATTATCGCGACTGTAGCCATGTAGATGGTGAAATCGGCTCTGTAACGAGCTTATAGCTGCATCGATTGATTCCTCATCCATTTCAATGAAAAAAGTTTCATCGGGCTTACAATGTTCATAAAGCGATAGTTCGTGGCTCCAGAGGAATCTATACACGCCTTTTGCGTAGGGGTGTTGAGGACTTCGCTCTAGAGTGACTTGAAATCTATAGGGACAGTTACTGTTCAGATCACGCTTCGTAATTATCTTCAGTACCAATTCCATTTTTAAACCCAGCCTATTTCTGCTTTAGAATATATTTTCGTCGCTCGTCCAGATACGACTCTAGCATGCGCTTCTCAGCACTATTTATTCTGAATGGCTGTGTGTGATCGTATAGATGGTAGTATTCTATTCTGCCGTCAATCGTCCAAGTATTTGAAATATCGGAGTCACACTGCGGGCAAAATGCACGCTTAGTAAATATAGGCTTCGGCCCAAGGTGCTTTATAATCTCAAAAGCATCCTTGAACCGATTATGTATCTCATCCTCGTAAATATGACGTACAGTTGGGAGCTGAACAGAGCTTTCTAAAGAAATGAATGCCGCGACAATTTCTTCTTCGGTTAGATCTTGTTTCTGAACATGAACAATGGGTTTCTTTTGAGGAATCCAACTAGCAATTTCGTGCATTGTGCAGTCTGAGGTATAGAACCACTTCTTTTCTTCAGGACACCATCGACATCCCAGTTCTTTTGCCAACGCCTTTTGCGAATAAGGGACGTTGAGATATGTTTTACCAGACGCCATCGCCGGCACCCTCCCTCGTTTAATCAAACCCACTGTATTGTACCATGTGCACCACCAGCACATGTTGTGTCTGACATAATCTACTCGCAACACCGTCCAACAACTTTCCGTGAAAGGCCTAGCTGACAGGCCTGCCAGCGCCTATTCTTCACTTATTTGCACTACCTGCGTCATCATGCCATCATTTATTGGATATTTGATGATATAGGGTGGTTGATATATGCCTGCTGTTGTCGTTGAACCACACGACAGAAAACATCTCTTCAAAGTGACTGAGGTCTGTAGTGAAATGCCCGCCAGAGATTTAGCACTGCTGGGCATCTTGTTTGGGTCCCCGATGAAGGTTACTGAAATCGCGCAACTCAAAGTTCGCCATGTTCTGAGCCCCGATGGAGGCTACCTGAAGGAATCTCAAGTACCTGCTGAAATCGCCTTTAACGGACTGGCCCGGCCCTGGTACTGGTCCAGCAAGTTATTATGCGGGTTGCTTGATAGCTACTTCAGAGAGCGCGTTAAGCGCAATCAAGGCCTAACAGCCAACCCATCTGCATTCCGGCAGATGGACCCGGACTCTTCGGTGTTCCTCAACCGGCGCGGGGAGTCTTTCCACCTGACCGCCAGGAAAGACAAAGTGGGTCAGGTTCGATATACCTGCTCTTCTTTGTCGCGCCATTACAGTTCACTGTTTGCCAGTGCGGGTATAGAGGGTGCAACAGCCGAGAGCGGACGGCGCACCTTTGCGGTTACGCTCAGGCGCCAGGGGTACGACATTCCTCATATTCACGCGCTACTTGGCAACCAGAATTTAAAAACGACACGCCGGATGCTCGACAGCGATCCGGTTGATATGGGCAAAATTGCTGCGAGTGCATTTTGATGACTGAGCGGTGCGAACAAACACGAGACATTTTCGGAGACCTTCTGACCCCTGATCAGATCAAGGGCATCCTGAAAGAGAAGGGGTGGACTCAAGTGGCTGTGGCCGAGTATTGGGGTACCAGCAAAGACTACATCAGTGAGCTGGTCACAAACAGAACGGGTAAGCGGAAGCGCTGGCACGACTGTGCGTTCGTGGGACTTCCTAGAAAAAAATAGTGCCATGGCGCTATTATTGCTTGCATATGTAGTGCTATGGCGCTATAAATATACCAAGTGAAGAGACTTGACGGAAAGGGGAGGGCAGTCATGAGAGGCAATCACCTGTTTCTTGGGCGTAATGATTATGTTGAGCCGGCACCGCTCGATGGCCCAGATCTAACCCGGGTACGGGCAGTTGAAATTCAACCTATAGAAGGGAACAAAACTTGGCGAAAGGCCGTCCTGAATGGCCAGCACATCGGTTTCGTCACCAGCAGGATGCACGGCCAGTATTTCCGCACCCAGGACATGGATAGTTGGATGCCAGTGCCATCAGATTGCAATCCGAAGGACCCAGAGCATGCTCAAGCTGTCCTGGGACTGTTAAACCATATTGATAGCTGCGCATAAACGGAAAGAGGGGTAGCATGGTCTCGATAATTATCATCAGCAATTGCGCCCTGTTTTTTGGCGGTAGCACTGCGTGTATCGAACGTCTGCCAATGCCTGCTGATCAAGGGCGCGGTTTAGATAATTAATGGCAAAGGTACAGATAATGGATAAGCGTAAGAATACTCTAGCAGAGATACGCCACACATACGCAGGCCCCTGGCCAAAAGCGCTACTGGCGATCTTATTCGTCATTGCCGGTGGACACCTAATCTCAGTTACCCTCTTTGGCACTGAATTTTTGAGCCTGGCCGGCTTGTTTGGCAATCTTCTTGTAGCGGTCTTGCTCGTAGTGGTCGGCATCCTAGTTAAGCGGAAATACCCAAGCGCTTAAGTTCACGGAAAGGATGGCTACATGGCAATGTCAAAAAGGGAACTAACCGCAGCGCTGAAAAAGATGGCTCGCCTCAGTAGTGAGTTTTGTGAAGTTCAGCAAAAGGTTGCGGAGCATAGCGTGGAAGTTTACGGCTACGAACCGGCGGACCTTGATAACGACGAATTCATAGACAAATGCACAGGGACATCCGGCGTTTGTCGTGGAATGACTGCAGATGAGTTTGATCGATCAATGCGCAAATCATTGAGTCACAAAGGTTTACACCCTCTTGGGCCGGGAGACACGGCTTCGGACCGCAGTACATTAGTGACAACGAAGCCACGGAAAAGCCAGGGGTGAGCTTATGAACTACACTCACGCCAAGGGCAAGGGCCACGGCAAATACAACGGCATGAAACGGGCCGCAGATTGGGTTGGTCATCAAGTAAAGGCCACCCGGCAGATCGAAACAAACGGAGGCAATGCGGTTAGCTCTGGCATGCAAGGTGAGGTCACTGGCGCATTTTCAGGCTTGAACGTCACCTTTGATGTGTGTAACTGCTGCGGTACCAAAACCCATGTGACGAAACTGGATTACGAAGCGGTGGAGCTTTGTGCCAGTGAGTCTCAGCTTACTGAAGACGATTCTTCAATTCCCGATTTCAGTCATCAGCCAGCGGCGCTGGCAATGAGAAACACAATTCAGCCATGTAGCTTCATTCCAATGATTCTGGAGGCCGAATCGATTGAGGCTGTAGAGCATATCTACGGTAGTGTGGATCACCTTTTTGGTTTCGAGTATTCGCCAGTAGTTCATAACGAACAGCAAGAATGGTTGGCCTTCTCAGAGGCGAAGGAATCTCGAATTGCACAGCTTAATAAATAACGGAAAGGGAAGGGAAGGAAATGGCATACCGAGGAATAGATCCGGCAAGAACCTTTGAGAGCGAAGTGCATCCTACTCTACGCCGCCAGTTTCACTGGATCGGGTCAGGCGGCCTGGAAACCGCTTTGTTTGCGGGGAAGGAAATGATGGTCTGCCTGAATGATGATGGCAGAACCTACCAGCTAACCTATCTGGACTTTGCAGATCCTACTGATTACACCTCCATTGAGGATGCCAAAGCTAATGCGCCTGATTTTGCGCGAGCTGTTCTCTTGAGAATGATCGAATATGTGGGTGTGCGGGAGGATGACCACTCGTTACGGGCCTGCTTGGATCGAGGTGGACAGTAACGAAACCACGGAAAGGGTGAACAGAAATGAGATTGCACGATAACATTGCCCGATGGGTACTGATCCACCGGAGGTTCCGTCCCTGGACAGGGGACGACCTGCTTTATATTCACATCAAGCTTGCATATAGCCTCGCTTACAGTGGCGCTTTTCTGGTCTTGCTGGGTCTTGTGCTAGGGATTCCTGTTGAAATGGGGATTTGGCAACCTGCAACCCCTTCTTACAGGCCTATATTTCTTTCAATCTATGCGCTCCCTTTGTCGGCATTTCTAATTCAAAGCTTGCATGTGGTTGCTGACTATAGAGAGAAGCATCATTAAACAACGGAAAGGAGGGAGAGGGTGTTTACTGGGATTATTTGTGCTTTTGCAGCAATTTTGTGCCTGATTTGCGGGGTTTCAGACTGGCGAAAGGGTGAGTCTCAACGCGCCGTTCTCAACGCGGCATTGACCGTTTTCTCAGGCTTTGTATCGGCAGCAAGTTTCACGGGCATCACCATACTTTGAAACAACGGAAAGGGTGCGGAATGCCTTGGAAAGACTCTAAAGCTATGATCTTTATTTGGACCGGCAGCTTAATTTTGGGGGTTGTATACCTTATTGCTTTTCAGCCGGAAGAGCCTGAATTCGCATTTGTCGTCGGCCAAATTACGATGGCTGCTTTTGGTCTGATGAGAGAGCTTCACCTTAAAGCCAAAGGGTAATTTAGAAACCACGGAAAGGATGGGATTCTAATGAGCGAAATTGATTTGGACCAAGCCTTGGCTGTGGGGGCCATGCTTTTAGCGATTATTTTGATGTTTTATTTGGCCATTGGGTTTTTCACTGGTCGAAATCTTAAAACTGGCGCTGAAACCGAGTGGTTGGATGATTTGGCGGCGACTATGATGCCGATTACACAAAGCATCGGCGGATTGGGTATTTTTGCCGCCCTGGTTGCGGTGTTTGCTAAGACCCTTTTCGTGTTGCCAGGAACCGCTGAGCCAGATTTTTGGACAGGTTTCGGCAAAACGGTTGGAATTCTCGCTATCTTGTTTATATCGCCGATGGTGGCGTATGGGGCGGGTCTCATTACTGGCAGCCTGGTGACGAAAGTACCAGCAACCAAGGAGCAGTAGTTTAAATTTGGCCGGATAGCCCGGCCCACTTCCCCAGGCTCTGCGGGTCGGGCTCTGCGGAAGTGAAAACGAAACCACGGAAAGAATTGAGCATGAGCGAAACTTTTATTGTTGGAACCACTGGCGCCCTTATCAGACGCTGAGCAACGCGGTCGCATGTATGAGTGCATAGACATTCAGAGAGCAATCGAGAGTGGACAGCTCAAGACACTTGATGAAGTTCTTGAAGCAGTTCAGCGCCGTGCTGAAAGCATTGACGCCGAGCTTTATGCCTCGAAGGTTACTCCGATTACCGTTACTCAATAACTTAAACGGAAAGGGTTTTATGAAAACGACTGTATTAATCTCCATTGGTCTGCTGGTTTCGGTCCTCGGTTTTCACGAGGGCCACAGCAAATACGGCTTGTTCGAAGGCGCTTTATTATCAATGCTCGGACTGGCGTTTGCTGTCGTGGTTATCCTGATTCGATGTAAACCAGGCGTTTGCGAGTTGCTGGAAAAACCTGTTTCAGCACCTTGGCGTAAGTGACACTAATACTAGAACGGAAAGGATGTGATATGCCTTGGAATCTCGACGTGTTCGAACTCGGAATTATGATGGTGATGTTTGCTTTCCTTGCTTTTTCTCTTCTTTGGGCTAGGGAGAAGGCGCCACGACCAAAACAGCGGAAAGGGGATGTTCACAAATGAAACACCTTGATATCTGGTTCGATGAAGATTTGCTTAACGATTAAATCGGTATCGTGAAATCACGGAAAGAGGGGTGGCATGGTCTCGACAATTATCATCAGAGGCATGGCACTGGCAATTGCGCCCTGTCTTTTGGCGGTAGCACTGTCAGTGGCATCTGGCACCGTTGGGATCTCATACGGTGCATCTGTGAACACTCAGCCAATATTGTGCCGCGCTAAGCAACTTGAATAATTTTTTAAATGGCCTAAAATATAGCTAAGTCTAGCTAAGTTAGGTATGCGCAATGCAAGTGAATATGCACGAAGCCAAGTCCCAGCTTTCGAAGCTCGGAGAGAAAGCCTGGGAGGGTGAAGCAGTGGTGATCGCAAAAGCAGGCAAGCCGTATCTGGATCTTGTGCCGCATAGAGAGAGGGGGGTTGTACGAAAACCTGGCCGCCTGAAAGGCCAGATTGTAGTTTCTGAGGACTTCGATCAGCCCCTGGTCGAGATTATCTCTGCATTTGAGGGTGATGTGTGAAGCGCCTGTTACTCGATATCCATGCGCTCCTATGGTGGCTGTCAGACGATGCTGACTTGGGGGATAAGGCCAAAGAGGCGATTGCTGATCCACGAAATCAGGTGTATGTCAGCGCAGCTTCAATATGGGAGATTTCAATTAAGCGAGCGCTGGGCAAGTTGGAAGCCCCAGAAGATATGAGTTCGATTATTGAGGAGGAGGGGTTTATTCCGCTCTCGATATCGCTTTATCACGGCGATCAAGCAGGTCTTCTTCCGGATCTACACAAAGATCCGTTTGATCGTATGTTGGTTGCGCAAGCTCAATCTGAGGGGCTTGTGATTGTTACACACGACGCCGCCATAACGCAGTATCCAGTGCGTACAATGGCAGCTAAAAAATAACGGAAAGGGGTGAGTATATGCTAACCACCACCAAAGCAGCAGAGCGCCAAGCTGCTTCAGCACTGGTAGAAGGCCGTAACAGCTATATCTCCGATCTTCAGGCTTGGCATAAGCGGCTTCAGGAAAAGCAGGTTGAGTTGGAATCAACTTTCGACTTGAGGAAGGTGAACAAGTGGAGCGTCAATGTCTGGGATGATTATCCTGAGGACGGAACCACCTATGCGTATGTAGAGATGGACGCCGTTCCTGATGTGGTCTGCGTTGACCTGTTGATGCACCTTTTGGCCTACGTTAAAAGCAACAGGGTGATTAACGACTCAGATTGCGCGTTCAGTCTTCGATTTTACGACTCTTCCAGTGTTTATCCTGCCCTGATAGGAAGCAGAGAAGGCGAATACAGCATGTTCAAGCGCTGGGAGATGACCATTACGGGTGCCAACTATGAATCTCTCGACTTGGTTGTGCAGGAGTTGAAAAAAGCACCTGACTTTCAAGGTAAGCCATTCAAAATTTACAGCGAATCATAACAGAACGGAAAGGAGCAACAGATGATTCAGGCGGTCAAACAGGGGCTTCGGCACACATACCCACTACTCATTATTTCAGGGCTTATTACTGGACCATTTGGGCTTCTGGCGGAGCTGCTGGTATTAGCCGCAGTCGGTAATTCCGCGTTTTTGGCGGGGTTTCTTACGCCGGTCATTATGATGAGAAAGCTGAAGGTAAAGGATGCTGTGCTTCTCGGAGTATGGAGCGCAACGGTTGCTTACTTCGCAGTATCCGGCGATGTGGCTGAGGTCTACCTACTTGCAGCCGCACCTCTTTTGCTGTGCTCTATCGGCATCAGCAAATGGTCAGGGCTCACCTTTATAGCGCCGGCTGAGCCGGTTGGTAACTAACCACGGAAAGGAGTGTCCATGAAATATTCAACTGCAAAGCGGTTTGTCCAAGGGTATCGCCGGTCTGTTTCCCAGCGTGGCCAGGATCTGGACCGCTCAAAGCTGCGAAGGGCTCTGCTGCAGTTTGAGGCGGGCCTGAAGCATAACGGTCTCCAGGGCCAACTTTAAACGGAAAGGGAATTTTAAATGTTCTGTACTAAGCGAGCATTAGAGCGACGGGTTACGGCTGCAATTTCCCGAGGCCGGGAAGAGTATGTGTCTGATCTATTGGCCGTAGAGACGGCGAATACGCATTGTTTAAACGGTGGGAATTGACTCTCTCGGGCATTGATTGCCATAGCCTAGAGGTGATCGTAAAGGAGTTAAAGCAAGCTGCCCCGTATATGGGTAAACCTATCAGGGTTTATAGTGAATCCTAAATCACGGAAAGAGAGAGAAGATCGATATGTCAAGACAGAAACTTCCTGACGGCGCTTACGCAGCTCTTGAAGGGCTTAAAGCCCAAGCAGACGCTGCAATGATGATGGTTCCAGGGAAGAACAAGGCCGAAGGTAAAAAAGCGCTTGCGGTGGCCCATGCGAAGATAGCGGCAAACGAAGAGTGGGCTAAAAAAATAGTCAATGCGATCATGATTGGCGATGGGCAAAAAACAGTTGCTACAGCAGATTCCGAATGGCTGGAACGAACCTTTACTGAACATTCTGATTAACGGAAGGCAGCATCGCATCAGCAACTGTTTGCCACTGAAACTACGGAAAGGGAGAACGCAGCATGGTCGCAACAACAATTACCAGGGGTATGGTGCTGGCATTACTACCCAGTTTCCTGGCCGCTGCTCTCATGGTTGCAACAGACGCCGTAACGATCTCAGTCGGATTAGATTATCCGTGTACAGATTTTGCACATGCATTTATGGCTGCTGCCGAACGAACATTGAGTCCAGAGCAGTTTAAAGAACTGGAAATTCAGGCGACGGAAAATCTACTTATTGAATAACACGGAAAAGGTGCGAACGTGATGGATGCAGGCAAGATAGTAAAAAGATTTGCTAAATCTGAATTTTCAATTCATCTGAACGAGCTGTTTGATGATATGCCCGACGAACTGGAAAGCCTGCTTAACGAGGCCCATGATCGTTATCTGCATCTAATTGATGTGACGAAAGGTAACTTTTCCGGCAGCACCGTAGTACAGGATAGGGCTAATTTCCCGAAGATGGTAAAGCGCGGCGAGTCGGGATTGCCGGTATTCGATGGTGATGATTGTGTGGAATTTATGGCCGCTTGCTACAGAATCCCTGAATTGCTCTGTCGTATGTTCGTTGCCAACGACTACAACTGGATAGTCGCTTCAGGTTGCGTATCAGATCCCTCGGAAATTGATCGCAACAACCAGGAGCTAATGAACCATCTGAAGAATACCTCAGCGCTGGAAGAAGTGATCCAGTTTTTGATACAGAGAGGTCTGTTAAATGAAACAGGTCCGGCGGTCAGCAACTAAAACCACAGCAAGGTAAAATATATGACAAATTCTTTCGATAACTACCAGATCATTATTTTTTGCCTATCCCTGATAAGCCTAATAGTGTCATTTATTGTATCAAGTAAGATTGGATACCGGTTGGGCAAAAAACCCTGGGTAATTGTTGGTAACGCAACAAGCGCTATTTTTGACCATGTTTTATCAGTTGGAGTTTTATTGGCTTTTTTGTTGGCTCTTATTTGGGGTTTCAAGGCTTTTCTGGTAGCTCTCGTGATTACTACATGTGTAACGATAGGTCTCATTGCTGGCGTACCGAACGGTGTAAGCAAGTTGAAAAAGCAGGAACATAATCACTAATGGTGCCGATAATCTGAAATGTCGGCGCAACAGTGTTACACTATCTTGGTAGCCTACGGCGCAGCTCATGCTGCATTCAATGTCTTAGCCCAGACATGTGACTATGTCGGCCCCAGGAGCATGTATGCCAACACAGGATTCACTATATATTCGAGAACGTGAACACTGGCTTGAGCTCTTTGTGCCGAACCCCAGCGCCAAAGGCAAGAAAACGTATCGCTATATCCCAATACGAAACAGTGATCGCCAAAGCGCTTGGGATCGCGCTATCCATGTACGTGATCAGATTCTGCAGTCCGATTGGGGCCAAGTACACGATCAATTGCGTAGTGTTCACCCGTCAGAGCTGCCCCAAGAGTTTACCGCAGCATGCGCCAGCCTGATGCAGCTGTCTGAACGCTATGGACAGATCCGGGTCAGCACGTTGGGATTCCTTGGTGCGACCAAGGCCTGCCAACCCTTCACGGCGGATGCGATCGCCGAGGAGCTGGACACTGCTAAACGCAATCTCGAGGGTCAATTGCAGCGCCTGGCCGTAAACGGCTTTATCCGCCGTGAATCTTTTGTGCTGAGCACCTATTTCTTGACCGCAAAAGCCGATCAATTACTGGCAGAATGGGATTCCATCCGTGCCGCCATACATCCAGACGCCCCCGCATTCGACGCCCCCGCTTTCTATATCGAGTGCAAGCAACATCATCCATCTCTGATGCTATCAAGTGTTGCGTATTTGCTCATGCTGAATGCGGGGACCTACAACATCCGGCACCTCTCAAATGGGCTTGGTACTACCCGTGCAGGAGCAAGTATGGCCCTTCAGCGCCTTCGCGCTCAGGGTAGTGTTATCTTTGAGCATGGCGGTATTTCTGGGCGTCCTACTGAGCTTCAGCATGTGATGCTCACCCTGGCCGGCCATGACATATTGAACCTGATGTTTGAGCTGGAGAAATGACCGTGGTGACGCCCCCTGCTTTCCCGTTATATGACTCCCCAGAGCGTATGGATGCACCCTGCACTGCGGTCAGCGAATATATCACGCAAATCAGCACCACTCGCGTTCCTGACGCCAGCCTGATCTACGAACATGGGTATGACTGGCTGTTCGCAGCCCGGCATACGCTGAATAACTTCAAGGCATACCGCAGTGAACTCACTACGTTCCTGCACTGGTGCTTTATGATCGAAGAGATCTCGGTCTTTGATGTGAAACGCAGCCATTTGGCGCGCTACATTGACTGGTGTGAAGAGCCCGACCGGGCACTAATCGCCACCTTTAACGTACCCCAGTTCAAAGATCACAATGGCATGCGTGTACCGAATGAAGCCTGGCGGCCGTTTAAGGGCCGTAAAGCGGATAACGGGGAAACGATCTATCAGATCACAGAATCGGCTCTCAAGTCCAAACTGGCGGTTCTGTCGACTTTTTTTACATACTTGATCGACGAGGAGGTCATGGAGCGGAACCCAGCTGCTGCCCTCCTCCGATCAGGCCGGTTCCGCGGCGCCAGCCAGGCCACAGCATCAGGCGAGGATGATGAGCACCTGAAGGCCTTCACTGAACTGCAGTGGTCCTATGTCATGGCTGAAGCCGAAAAGATGGCACAGGAGGATCCAAGCATCCATGAGCGTACGCTGTTTATCGTATCGCTGATGTACGGTTGCTACCTGCGCATCTCTGAGGTGGCAGGTCGTCCCGGTTATAGCCCGATCATGTCGCAGTTCAGGCGAGACCCCAAAACCGGCGTCTGGGGGTTCTTCATCCCAAGCTCAAAAGGTGGCAAGCGTCGAACAGTCGCGGTATCCAACGAGTTGCTTGACGCATTGAAGCGGTACCGGACATACCTGGGGCTGTCCGCCCTTCCCTCACCTGATGAAAAGACGCCCCTGTTCATCCGACATAAGAAAACCTCACACGGCCGCGATGAGGGACTGCTGAATGCGAACCTGGGCATCCGGCAGATCAGGGATACCCTTCGTTTGCTATTTGAGCGCGCGGCGGATGCGATCGCTCAAGATGGTTTTGATCTTGATGCCGCAGAGATGCGTGTGATGACGCCGCACAGTCTGCGGCATACTGGGATCAGCCATGACATAAATCTGAATGGCCGCCCTCTGTCGCATGTTCAGGCAGATGCCGGTCATGACAGCATCGATACGACCTCGCGATACCTTCATACCACTCGTACAGAGCGGCATGAAAGTGCGGCGGGGAAGAAATTGAACAGGTTAGCGTGAAGTCTCTTGCTTTATTTGACATCCTCACCGCCCTGAAGAGGCGGTGATTCCTCCTGCGAGACGCCCATGCCCGAGCGCGAGTATGTTCCTGGCCGCGTTGATATCGCGGTCGTGAGTGACACCGCACTCACAGGTCCATTCTCTTATTCCAAGGCCGACTCGTCCTTTCGGACTGTGGGCGCCAAGGGCGCCGCAACACGAACAGGCCTGGGTGGTGTAGGCCTCATTCACCGCCTGAAACACGATCCCGGCGCCAGCGCTCTTATAGGACAGGAACTGTTTCAGCATCGCCCAGCCGGCGTCGTACACCGACTTGGCGCTGTTCGTACGGGTGAATGAGGATGATTTCACATCGCCAATGATGATCACGCCGCAGCGATCCACCAATTGGCGGCTGAACTTGTGCAAGGCGTCTTTACGCCGGTTGGCGATTTTGGCGTGGATCGCCTTAACGCGTTGTTTCTTCCGTGCCCGCTGGGCCAGGCCCAGCGCCGGTTCCAGATCCCGGTAGAAGCGTCCGGCCTCCAGCCGGGTGCCATCCGAACAGGTGGCCGTATCCTTGAGCCCGAGGTCGATTCCGATCGCATCCTGACCGGCCGGAACCTCGGCCTCAACTTCAACGACCACATTGAGGTACCAACGGCCGCGGGCATCTTCGGAGAAGCTGCCGGCTCTGAACCGGTACCGGGCCAGCCCGTAGCTGTCCCAGACCTTGAAGTAGTGGCCGTTGTGGTAAATCTGGCCGTTCTTCCATTTCACCGCGCCGGACTTGAACGGAATCCAGCCGAGCGAGCGGCGCACGCCGCCGCTCTTGCGCCATTGCAGCCGGGTCTTTTTGAACTGCTGCCGGCGGGTGACGTACTCGCGACCAACTTCCTGTACCGTATGACTGTGCAGGCCGAGGTCTTTACCGGCACCGTTGGTATAGGGTTGGATGTCGTAGGCGGACAGAAACACACCCCGTTCACGGATCGAACGTTGGCTCAGTTCGTTCACATAGTTCCAGACCTGATTGATTGACCATGCCATCTGCTGAAGCAGACAGCGGTGGCGATCCTTGATCCGAACCTTGAGGGTTTTGGTGTGTTTCATACTGTCCAAGTATACAGTATTATCAAACCGGCTGCGCCGGTTGCGCTATCCTTCCCCGGACTAAAAGTACGGGGCTTGACGCGCGTATTGGTCAGCCCAGCAACCGTAAGCCACCTTCATCGCTATGGATACACTGCTGTGGCTGGGATGGTGAGCATGAAATCGTGGAAAGCCTGCAGACTCGCGTATTCATGCACGGCTTCCCGTAGCACGCTGTTCAGGTTCCAAGGCTGGCGAATCAATGCGCCACGCTCTACTCGGCCGCTGGACAGCGCTTGGTTAATATTGCCTATGTGGTCGTCTACGATCCAAGAAAACCGATCATTATACGCGGCGCAGGCCTCGGCTTTGCAACGCGTATGCGCATTGACGACCAAAGCATCTGGACGAAATCCATGCGTTTCCAGCCACTGCTCCGTGAGGGCTTGCGCGTCTGGATGGTAGGATCGGTTGGTGCACATAACCACAGGGAATGCCTTCTGCAAGGCCTCAACAGTGGTTCGAGCCCCTGCAAACGGGTATGCCTGTTCAAGAACCTGATGCTTCACTAGAGCACACAACAGCGCATCCATCGACACACCGTAAATTTCATCCAGGTAGTACTGGTACCAGGCCGACACTGGGATATCTTTTCCAGTCTCGGCAAGAAACGCCTGCTGCATCAGGTCTGATATGTCTGCCACCACGCAGTCGAGATCCAGGATGATTGGGAGATTGCCCATATCGGCCACCATTTTTATTTGCGGTATAACCATTTATTGCTATAGTAGGTACTCACGCGGTCAACGTCAAACCAATACAACGAGCATCGATTAACGAGCGTTGTGAAATTGATTTCGTGGCACATCAACTGACGGAATGAGAGTACGAGCTTCGTCTATGGCAGCGGCAGAGAGCCGGTTGCCCTGAAGCATTGCGGTTGAAAGACGCGGACCGCATTGTGGACAGAACACGTAAATGCTGGGAGTGTAAGTTGTTATGAGCGGATTATTCGGTACTGAAACCGTGCGATCGCCTATCAAGAGCGCGGAGTGGTATACCCCGGCGTGGATATTCGAAGCGCTCAACATCGAATTCGACCTGGACCCATCCAGCCCCCACGACATTGACACGGCGGTACCGGCAGTTACCAAGTACACCATATTCGATGACGGTCTCAGCAAACCTTGGTATGGACGGGTATGGCTCAATCCGCCGTATGGTAAAGAAACGCCGCGATGGATGAATCGAATGATCGCCCACGCCAATGGGATTGCACTGGTCTTCAGCCGAACAGATGCCAGTTGGTGTCAGGCAGCCATGAGATCGGCCACGGCTATGTTGTTTATTCAGGGGCGAATCGAGTTCATGCCTGGCCGTGAAAATCAGCATAAACGTAGCCGGTGTGGCGCAGGTACGGTGATGTTTGCTTGGGGCGGCGACTGCGCCAAGGCTCTTGAGCGAATGAGCGATCGCGGAATGTATATACTTGTGAAATCTTAACGCAAGTTTCACGCAGACTTGCCTCTTGTCAAGGTCACATGAACACCTCACAGACAATCAGGAGAGTACCCTTGGTATACGAGAAACTGTTTAACGGTAACGGTGATGAATTTTCCGCCAAATATGAAGCCGAGAAGTGGCTCAGGGAAAATGGCTATAGCGTTGGCTCAAGCTCTATAGATGGTCCGCAGGGCGTGGTAAAAGGGGATGCGTACATTTCGAAGTGGCGGAACATGACGAAGCGTGAGCAGAATGAAATGGATGGCGTTTTATATGCTGGTCGAGAGGGGGTTGCCCGCCTGCTCCTGAAGCAGGCGCCAGACAATGGAATTGCGTAAATGAGCAAAAACCAGCGGCAGAGGCTCAGTAAAAATGACCTCTGTACTTTCATAAAATCGGGTAACCCGGTTCGGCTTATTGAACCGCACGGTCGCCGTGAATGGATTGTTGAGCGCACCAGCGGAGCATCAAAGGGCAAGCAAATGATTTGCCGAGAATCGGCACTCGTGCCGGTAGATGCCGCGGATACCTGAAAACGATGAATATGAACAGGCCCACGAGAGGAGAACTTGCCTAATGTCTTGCAGCCATAGCACGTTGAACTATTTAGCCTTGAGCTGTGTAAAGGGCATCGGCCCGGCAACACTGCGCAAGATTCATGCGGCCTTTGGCAGTGAAGTGGCATTAAAAGATCCTGATGCCCTGCAGCCTTGTCTACCAAGCAATATCACACTCTCTCCTGGCGCCATTGACGAAGCCATGGATCGGGCGCAATTCCAGATTGATCAGGCCCAGGCTCACAGTGCTGTCATTCTTTCACGCGCTGATCCTGACTATCCCCCTCTTCTGGCCAGCAGCCATGATGACCCTTTCATTCTTTATGTGAAAGGATCTCTTGCAGCGCCTGAGACACTGTCAGTTGCCATTGTCGGAACACGCAAACCCACTCGGCATGGAAGCGTCATTGCTCACCGTATTGCAGGGTACTGCAGTGAGCAGGGCGCCAGTATTGTCAGTGGGCTTGCGCTCGGATGCGATGCCATCGCACACCAAAGCGTGATTGATCATAGGGGACACACCGTGGCTGTACTCGCACATGGCCTGCAGACAGTTGCGCCTCAGGACAACAGACCTCTGGCGGAAGCCATTCTTGAGCGCGGCGGCGCCCTGGTTTCACAATTTCCCTTCGGTACCGATCCGATACCGGCAAACTTCGTAAAACGTGACCGCGTTCAGGCGGGACTCGCTCAAGGCGTTATTCTGGTTCAGTCCGGTATGTCCGGAGGCAGCTTGCACGCGTCACGGGCGGCATTGCGCTCCGGTCGCTTTTTGGCTGTTGTACGCCCCACTGATGCGGACCTCGAATCCAATATTCATAGCATTCGAGCCAACCGGTGTTTGACCGATCCTGAAACGCCCACCGACGAGAAAGCGCAACTGCTCAAATGCGACCCGGATCGACTGACTGCCATGCGCGTCATCAACGGCCGAGATGACTACCCGCGTCTCTTTGCGTGAAACAACACGACAACCGGCCTACAATTGGCAATCAACCTTTGGAGAACTCACATGGCATTCCCTTCACCTGCGGCAGATTTCGCTGAAGGCAAACTGGATTTCAATACACTCTGCGTAGAACACCCCGCCGCCACCTATTTGTGAGCATGTCTGGCGATGAAATGCACGGCATTGGCATTCATGATGGTGATGTTCTGGTTATTGATAGCAGTATTACCCCGAGCCCTGGGGACATCATCATGGTCGATGTTCAGGGTGACTTCTACTGCCGCGAGTTTGGAGGGGTTAACAACACTGGCGTGAAACTCATTGCGCACGGATCAGGCAAAACCGATGTAAAAATGGTCGATCCGAACCATCTTGAAGTGTTTGGCGTTATAGCAGGCGTGGTGCGCCAGATGCGCTCAAGCGCGGGCGGGGTTCCTTACATGAAAAACACTGAGTAGCGATTCCCTGACCGCCCTAAAGGGACGGTCTCTTCCCCGCGTATTGTTCAGCACAAACAGCGGTGCCAAGGGGGTCAACTTCATTGTTAAGCGCCAGCGCAGCCATCTGCTCCTCATAGGTAGGCAGATGCGTCCGTGACCAATCAAAAGCCTTCATGTCCACGCGAGCACGTGCTACGACAACCTCCGGATTGAACACTACCACCCACTGATCACTGCCACCGCCGGCAGAGCCGAACATGGGTGCAGAGAAAACATCCAGATCAGCGCCCTCCCCCACGATAAACTCGTTCAGCGGGGCTGCCACTGAGGGTGTTAAGGCATTGTGGTTGATCATGAGGGTTATCAGATAGTCCAGCCCAATGCGGTCGGATCCGTGGCGTTCTGCATTTCGATGCAGGTTCGCGATCACTTTTTTACCCGATCGAACACGATTGGCTGCAATGAACTGCTCCATGTGACCAACGCCGCTCTTAACACCGCTCAACAGACGTGCGTTCGGGTCAACGTCCACGGTTTGAACAATGCCGCCGCCACGGGCATAGTGGCGAGCGGTTTCAATACCATTGGTCAGGTATAGGCCTGGCCCATACTCCATGACCTTGGAGTTCTTGGGGCTTACCTCGAAAGGGCCGACCCAATCTCGGCCGCCGTGGTAAAACTGAATTGTGTCATTCGATTCAGACGTCATATCAAAGCCCTATCTTATCCAAGGTGTTCGTCGAAGCCCCGAAAGATGATTGAATGACCATCTCAATCACGGCCACCATGATCAACAAAAAAAGCACCACACACCAAGCTGATCAGGCCCGGCGAAAAACGCCAGTCTGTGTTTGCGGGGCCGTTGGATTGTTCTCCCCTGACTATCGCAAGCTTCCAAATTCCAATGCCTACCAGGCAAAAACCAAGGAACGCAAATACCGTCTGTACCCAGACGCCCGCCTCAGAAAACTGGCCTCCAAATTTAGCGATTACATCGCTTAGCTCGAAACCGCCTGCATAAGCCCGAGTCGCACAAATTGCCAACATGAATGTTGAGGTGGCTCGTTTCAACATCATAGCCCTCTCCTTAAAAGCAATATTTTATTTTCTAGTTTATGCCTGAAAACACTCGCAAATATCCGCCTCAGGTATCTGTTGAACCCACTGTAAGGCAAGACTCCGAAGTTGCCCTGCCTCTTGGCCTGATCGATCGCCTCTTGCATGACGCGGCCATACTCAGCCCACAACTGCGACATACGTGTTACTCTGATTGCGTATCCAAGCGACTTTGGATCGCGTCAATGAATTGTTCAACACCTCCAAAACCCGAAAACTGTGATCCGTTGGACATGACAACATAGGGCGTCCCCGTCAGCCCAGCGCCATTGCCTGCGTTCAGCAAGGCATCCAGTGCAGCCTTACCCTCTGCGTTCAGCGCCGAATAGTCAGAGTCCTTGTGCAAGCCATGTGCCTCAAATCCTTGGTCAAGCAACGTTTTCTGCTTGGCTACGTCCGATTCAGCCAAAACATGAGTGAGGGCCGCATATTCAGGAGATTGCTCGCCACCACGCGGGAAAAGCGCATAGCGCACTGTGATACCCTGATCATTGATGGCCTTCATCTCATTGTGCAGTCGGGTACAGAATGGGCACGTGGTATCCGTAAATACCGTGACGACAGCCTTTTCCTCGCCGGCGGCTGGGTAGTCGATCACATGAGCGTCAATGGTCTTCAGCAGGCTCACACGGCTATCCCAATTCTCTCGATCAAGCCGATCCGTGATCGCCTGAGAGAGCGACTGGCCCGTTTGTGCATCGATCAGCTGGCCTTCGATAATGAGGAAGCGGCCATCTTGCGATGCTAGTGCAAAGTCCGTAGTGCCCCGGATGGCCAGGATATCAAAGCCGGGCAGCGGGGACGTCAGAGGATTAATTGCGTCCATCGGGATCGAGAACATCTTGCTGGCGTTGCTGACGTGCGGGTGATCACCGCCTTCAACCGCAACGAGGGGCTTCCCCCAGTCACCTGAGTTCAACAGTTCTTCGTTTGAATAAGCATAGGCAGACATGGTCATCAACAGCGATGTTGTTACAGCAAGGGGGAGCATCTTAATGCGCATAGCGATTCCTTTGTATGAGATATGCGGCCACTAAAACCACAAATGATGATACCCTATATTATCACAATGTCGATTCACTTGGGCTTTATTGCATATGCCAAACACCATCCCTCATCTGTCTGCCTTGGGTGATTTCCACTCAATGGCGATTCTTGGAGCCGCTGCCGCCATCTTCGTATTGGCTGGCTTACTCGCCCTATTCATCTTCAAGAACCGAGCATTACCCTATGGCCGTATCCCCGACCTGTTTACACCCGCCGAGCGACACTTCCTAAACACGCTGGATCAGGCAACGCCGGAGGACCTAAGGGTCTTTGGCAAAGTCCGCATTGCAGACGTGTTGCGCGTGACCACTTCAAACCGCAAGCGGTTCTGGCGTTACTTCACCCAGATCTCGTCCAAACATTTGGATTACGTACTGGTTGATCGCAAGAGCTTGCGTATCGTATGTGCGATTGAACTGGACGACCGATCTCATGATCGCCGAGACCGTGGTGTTCGGGATACCTTTGTCAACGAGGCCTGCGCCACTGCGGGACTCCCGTTGATACGGGTGCCGGCAGCGCGTCAGTATGATGTAAATGTAATCCGTCAAAGAATCGCCCACGCTACACATCAGAAAAAGGACTCAAAATGCTGAATGCACTACAGTGGCTGGCAATGTCATCGATGCTGGTGGACCACATCGTACAGTCACCGTTGTGGCTCAATATGGAAGGCCATAGTTGGTTGCTGTCATCCACCATTGGACGTATCGCATACCCGCTATATGCAGGTTTGGTGGTGTGGACATCGAAAACGCGCCCATCAACGCGGCATCTTATGCGCCTTTGGAGTCTCGCCCTGATCGCACAGATACCCTACCTCGCAGCCATGCACCCCGACACACTCAGCCTGCCTCTGTATGAGTGGAAATGGAATGTCTGCGTGTCCCTGGCCCTGGGTGCGAGCCTGATTCAAGGATACCAGCAGAAGCAACTCATCGTGCTTGGCATGTCCCTGTGCCTCATCACCCTAATGACTGGGTTCAACATCCGCTATGACTACGGCCTTGCGGGGATCCTGTGGATGTGTTCACTAGCTGCCGTATTGAGCATCACGCACCGCTTGGTCAATTATGGTATGCGCGCATTGCTGACGCTGATGACGCTCATCATTGGCGTCATGGGGTCCTATCACAGCATGATGTTGTCGGTCACAGTGGTATGTGCAACCACCTTGATGATGTTGTTAAATTTCGAGGGGTACGTGATTCGTGAGATCCAATGCCCAAGAGCCCCTTCCTGGTTATGGCGAGGGTTCTATCCCGGGCATCTAATATGCATTGCTGGGATTGGCCTTTTAACAGCAACTCCTTAGCACTTCCCGCGTAAACCATCGCCTACTCAGGCGGTGATATAAGCGGGCACCGCGAAGCGGTGTTGTAACACCGACCCAATCACTGTGGTAATATACAGGTATGATCACCGCCACCAAAGTTCGCATCTACCCAACGCCTGAACAGGCTGGTTTCTTGAACCAGCAGTTCGGTGCTGTGCGCTTTTGTTACAACAAAGCGCTGTGGCTGATGCGAGCCCAGTATAAGCGACACGGAGTGAAGTTGCGCGCCAAACGCGACATCAAGCCGTTACTGGCGGTCGCGAAGAAATCCCGCAAATATCATTGGCTTAAAGACTTTGATTCTATCGCGCTGCAGCAGGCGGTGATCAATCTGGATACGGCCTTCACCAACTTCTTCAACCCGCAGCTGGCGGCGCGGTTTCCGCGCTTCAAATCCAAGCGCGGGACACAATCCAGCTACCACTGCACCTGCGTCAGCGCGGGTGATCGCTGGATCAAAATCCCCAAGCTGGATCGGATCAAGGCATGGATCCATCGTGAAATCACCGGCAGGGTGAAGAGCATTACCCTGAGTCGCACCGTAACCGGTCACTACTACGCTTCGATTCTAACCGATGACGGACAGCCACCACCTGTGCCGATGCAGACACTGGATCGGGTCGTTGGCATCGACATGGGCCTGACCGATCTGTGCATTACCTCGGACGGCGTGAAAATACCGAATCCGAGGTTTCTGAAACGTGCCGCTGCCAACCTGCGGCGCAAGCAAAAAGCCCTGTCCCGCTGCCAGAAAGGCAGTCGGGGCCGGGCCAGGACCCGGCTACTGGTGGCCAAGGCGCATGAGCGCTTGGCCAACGCCCGCGCTGACTTCCAGCATAAACTGTCTCGACAGATTGTCGACGAAAACCAAGCGGTGACTGTTGAGACCTTGAAAGTGAAAAACCTGCTGAAAAACCGGAAGCTGGCTAAGCACATCGCCGATGCCGGTTGGCACAGCCTGATAACGAAGCTGGCGTATAAGGCCGAACAGGCCGGTAAACACCTGGTCAAGATCGATCCCTGGTTTGCCAGCTCCAAGACTTGTGCTGGCTGCGGCCAAAAAGTGGATTCGATGCCGCTGAATGTCCGACGCTGGGACTGCCCAGCCTGTGGTGTCACCGGCATCGACCGCGACATTAATGCCGCGATCAATATCCGCCAGCAGGGACTGTTGAAGTTAAGAGCGGAAGGACTGTCCGTTCCTGCCAACTGAGGCGGTGTAAGTCCGGCCACGCGCCGGTTACTGCCTGTGACGTTGGAAGCATCGCCCGCTAGGGCGGTGAGCAGTCACAACTTGGGTTCGTGACTACTGTTCAGACCTTCTGGATAGAACGGTGCCATAACGTCAGGCTCAGCAACGCCAAAGATTTCGCCTCCGATGTTGAGGCCTTCTGGATACTCTTTTATCCCCGTACCGTCCACATATACGTCGCCCGAAACCTGAATATCTTCAGGAAGCGCCTGAACCGGGGTCGAACTTAAGGACAAATGCAAACCCACGGTAAGGTTCGTCGGCAGACGCTCCACCTGGGTACCACAAAGCAAGAGCGACTGTGTTACCCGCAAATTATCAGGTAAAGCAGTGACGGGAAGAGCTCGGAGATCCAAGTGACCCCTGACTTCAATAGTATCACCCTGAACTTTAAACGGTGTTTCATTGCTGATCAAAAATTCAATAAGCTCCTGCTTATTCATGCGAAATCCCCTGTATTTCAGATACATTGAAAGTTTGTCGTCAATTTTGACTGGGGCGCCAGTGGATCATGCTCAGCACTCAGCGATGGTAAAACCTCCGCCACCTCCTCAGGGGGTAATCGCTTCGCCATGGCAACCAGCGTATCTCGTATTTCGCCCATTGAAGCACGATTAACAAAGGCATCAACCTGCGCCGTAATTGGACAATCGTCTGTCATATGGTTGTCCGGAATGCCTTTGACCCAAACCTGTTCAATCTGCGCCGGATCGTATGTCGATCCAGCGGCAAACGACTTCAGATGCTCAACGGCAGACCTCACAGCCATCTGGGTGGGAACATGATTAATGGAAGCATCAAAGACCTCGGGCTCAATCAGCATTTCGACCTTCGGAATGGCGCGTCCGTCGTACAATCTCGCCAGCGCGCTCCCCTCAAACATAATCCCATTGGGGAGCATACGGCTGGCTAGCTCAATCTCACCGACAATATCGGCCCCATCGTGCCGTACCGAGATATCCACCCCGTTCTGATCGCGGATCGTCTGTACCGCTGCTTTAGCGGCGTCTAACGCAGGCAGGGTCTCTGGGCAAGGCGCAGGCATCTGGATGCGCTCACGCACCGCTTCGATCAGCTCTGCCTCATGGGCGCGTCCGGAAAGCTTCAGATCGTACATAATCTCGTCTGCCGTCATCGACCGGGCAAGACCATCGTGCAGACCTGATATCTGCAGGAAGTCATCCAGTGCTACGGCGGCCTCGCTGGGGGTTGTGATCAGCCCAAGACGCTTATGAAGCTCACGAACGGGATTCCATTCATAGGTGGTTTTCACTTCAGGAACAGCCGGATGCGCATTGTCCGCCTGGAAAGCCTGGCGCACGGCGCCTTGGCAAAAGTGCACCCGGATTTCCGGGTTGTGGGGAACCGGCAGGCCCTGAACCTCGCAGGCCTTAATCATGTCGCCATAAAATCGCACAGCCTCACACAGCTGATGACGAATCGCTTCGCGAGCATCATGCGTCAGCAAACGCTCTGCATCGTCCTGCGTCTCTATACTCGGAACGTGGATCTGTACCACACCCTGCGTCCAATCCTCTGAGT
Source organism: Marinobacterium sp. BA1 (assembly GCF_041155135.1). Taxonomy (NCBI): domain Bacteria; kingdom Pseudomonadati; phylum Pseudomonadota; class Gammaproteobacteria; order Oceanospirillales; family Oceanospirillaceae; genus Marinobacterium; species Marinobacterium sp. BA1. The sequence goes on along the minus strand of NZ_BAAFHC010000002.1, from coordinate 247,831 downwards.
CGAAAGAAAACTCACAACTCAGGACTATGTCAACACGTACGTTACCGCCATCACTACCCAGCTCAAACGTGCTATGGATATCAATCGACTCAGCCGTGTTCATGACATCGTCCGGCGACCAGCGATCCTGATTGGTGATGCACTGCTTGGCGAGGGATTCAGCCTTATTGATATACTGCACTGAAAGTGGTGCTTCAGCTCGTGCGTTCATCATTGAACTCCTGTCAGGGTCATCTGGGTCGCTGGGAATAATCGACCGTTACGATAAATGGTTAAACCCATAATAGAGTCCTTGGCGCTCAAGGTCAAAGCAACCGACCTTTTGCTTATTGGGCGGGCACCGGCCTCAGGCTGGCAACAAATTCTGAAACGCCCTTACCCCCGATGGCACCGGACAGGTCTATACGGGCCGCAAGCGAGTTGAAGGTACCCTCCAGCGCTTCAGGCTCCATCAGCATCCAGCGCTCAAGCGGTGCTGTGACCGTCTTTGACCATGGGCTGTTGTCACCCCCGCGCATACGTGCCATCTGGTCAATATACTGCCGTGCATCCTCATCCGTCATCGCAACGAAACCGTCAGCATCTGCAATGTAATCGTGGACCAAGCGCACCAATAAGGGTGACTGTCGGCTACTGAAATGCGTTTTCCAGAGCCAGCCAATCTGCTGATCAAAGTGAACACCCGGCATCCGCAACAGGTCAATCATCTCGGTCAGCGCTTCGCGGCTCAAAACTGCTTCATCAGTCGCCACAAGCGTATAGAGCTGGCGTGCAACGTCAATGGCCACCTTCTCAGTGTTCTGCATACCCTTAGCGGCATCGAGCAGTGGAGCATCATCAGCGCCCCAGGCCTGCTCTATCGCCATTAGAGCAGGCTGGGATAGATGTGTCAGGGCATTGTGCCCACAGGCCGCTTTGGCGGCAACGGTTCGCCATTGCACCAGGTCATGGATAAATGTCTGTATCTCACCAGCTGGTACCGCCTGAGTTTCCATCACGCGCCCTGTCATAATGGCCGCGAATACATCAGCGGCTACTTCAGATACAAAACGCATATCGAGCGGCGTTTCTTCCTTGCAGTCGCGAAGATCAGCAGTCCCTGTGTGGTACCATTCATGCATCAAGAGGAAGACCGGCATAAAGCGCTTGAAGTGCTCGCCGGATACGAGATCTTGCCCCTCATAGATGACCGACATTGCATGATCCGCACTGTCTTGCGCGTTAAACTCGATCACATGAAGATAGGGCTCACCCATTCGCAGGCCGGTTTCATCGGTTAGAACATGAGCCTGGGTCGGGGTGTTAGGATCGGGTAAATCCAGTGCCCGGAGTCCAAGGCACTGGTACCCCCGTGTCGATCGGTACTCCGATCCAAATGCGGACGCCAGCGCCCCATCAAGCCGAGTGCCCATGGGTACCACCAAAATTCGCCCATCCTGCACCAGCGGATTCGTCACTACGACAGGGTTTGAGGGAGCCGTACCGGTGGTCATCACATGCTCAGTCAATGCGGCTGGCAGCATTTCAATTGCCGTCACCGACTGATTGGAACGTTGTTCTTTCACGACCTGGTCGAAGGATACGGCCATACCCAAGGGGCTGAGCATGCATGAGAACAAAATACCAACTCTCAGAAGTTCTTTGCGCATATGGCTGAAGACCTATTGCCTATCGATGTTTGATAGAGGCTCGCAGGAAAAGGTAAACCGGAGCCAGTATAACGGCCTTGAGATAGGTATCGAATGTTCTGACCGCTTTAGGTTTAAAGTCTACCAGATCGTGGGTCATTAACAGTGCGTTTGCGAACATAAAAGCCGAAAATACGCCGGTCAACTCTGCAGGCCACGCCAGAAGCGCCAGGGCCGGCGCAAGACATCCGTAGGCCCACAACAGGTGGCTAAGCCACCAGATCGCAATGACATCCGTGAGCTTCAAGCGATCGGGTTTGCTTAACCACATAGGCACCTCAAATTATAAGGCGGGTGATGGGGACGCAGACTGCCCGGCCAGGGGATCCTGTTCAATCATATGCGCACGAATGTCGGCCAATAGTTCTAGATCATCCACCACTTCACCAGGCCGATAGAGGGTGCGACACTCGCGTCGAATCATCACGGCTGCATTCATGAAATCAGTCTCTGAACCGCCCTTGGCATGCGCTGCATGACGAATGGCACGAAAATGGGCCGAATCAATATCGAAATCGCCCTCCGGATTTGCTGATGTAGTCCCATCGGAGCCCAAATCATAACGCACCCGCATATCGGTAATGGAATATCCATCACCCTCTGTCGGACCACCATCTTGCTCCATCAGGAGCTTAGCGATACCTTCAATCCCCTGATCAAGAGCGTGGTCATCGATCAGAGCGCCTATCGCTTCACTGGCAGTGCCCATGCCCGTGACTTCAATCTCCCAAGCATTTACGCAAACACCATCCGCGATCGCACCTGCCGCGTCCTGCACATACTGAGCACTGACCCCTGCCTCGCTATCGGACTCCATTACCACGGATGAGTTGAGCATAACGCAATAGGATGCGTCCTGACCCGTGTTAGCGTCGCCAAGGGCCTTTACCAAGATTACTGTATCGTACATGTGCATTCCCTCGATTTATCTCATGGCGGGAGAAGAAGTGCCAGCAGAGCCCATCAGAGGATCATCCTCTGGCGCTGCATCCAGCCAATCGACATCCAGATTCAAGTGTGACCATTCGTAGCCTCCGGTCGATGCGTGATCGAAGATCTCTTCACCCGAGCGGCCATCAGTGGTCACGATATCGAAGTCGTCAAGAACACCGATCGGAATTTTGTCATGAAAGGCATCGAGTGCGGCTGCCGCCAGATGCTCCTCAGGAATATTCCCCGGCACACGTATCAGGTACCGCCCCGGAATTGTCTCATCGTCTTCGTCAAGCTCTGCACCCTCCCTTGCTGTGACGGATATGATCACCGGCACTGTCTTGTCGGTTTTGATATGCGCAGCCTCAATGCCGTTAACAGCCTTCATCACATCCTGAATACGATTGACGATAGCCAGGCCTTGATTGTCTTCCTCCTTGAGGCCGTAATCATCCATGTGCTTGAGGACGAGCGCCACGGCTGATTCCAGATGTTCGTTTATTGCATCCTGTAAGTGCTCTGGGCTGATCGGGGTTGTGGTCTGCACCTCTTCAACCTCAAAGGAATACCGGCATTCACCATACTCACGCGCATCATTCCCTTCTGTGAAACCTTTCAACAACTTGATCTTGGCTTCATCCAAGGCATATCCAATCTCTTCGCGAGACACTTCCTCCAGATAACTGCCACCCACTTCAGAGGCATCGACGCCATTGGCTTCCAGTTCCTGTAGGGCGTTGCGCAAGTCGGTTTCAATCTCGATCGAAACCCGGAATTTCTTATCGAAAATCGTCGCAAAGTTCCCTTGCATGGCATTACCGGCAGAAAAGCAGGCGTGCTGCTCCTCAAACCATTCAAATATGGTGGCGCGAGGTATTTCAGCGGCAAAATCCATAAAGGGTACAACGGTTTCCTCATTCTCATTCACCGGGATTTCTGCAAGCGCATGCCAGCGGTCAAGCAGCTCTGACAGCTTCAGCTTTGTCATTTTCGTATTCCTTCGTAGTTATTCGCTTTTCACTGCAACTCAGGTGATGCTGAACCGTTGGACGGTGCCAGCGGGTCATTCAAAGAGCCCACTTCTTGCGCATACCCGCGACACATCATCTCGCGCATATCCCAGGTATTTGCGTCAGAATCCAGATCAGCCTCTATTGCTGCATCTACCAGGCCGGTATGCGCTAGTTTTAAGGCCGTTTTGATGGCCTTTTGAATACCGACCGCCTGATTATTAATCTCCATCAGCACCTCGTTCGGGGACGACTCCATGCCATCAACTTCACGGTACTTTTCAAACGCGTGGAGGCCTTCGATATCAAAGCCGTCATCGTCAGCGTTGCAGTGTTCAACCACACGCTGGTAGAGGTTAAATGCATCTTGGTGAGACATCTGATCGCTGGTATCCAGACCCTTAGCAGCCTGGTAGCTCTTAAGGTCGACGACATTGCGCATTGCGGTGCCAATGCCGATGACGTAGAGCGGATCACTCTCGTCTGCGCTAACCGGCGGCTGAGTCGTACGTTCCATCTTTATGATAGACACCTCATTACCGTGGGGCGCGAATTTCCAACTTTCTACCATAAGGTCTGTGTCGCCGGACATGGCGCCCTCGCCTGCCATGTGCTGGAAGATGTATTCGAGCTGCTTAGCAAAATCGAACTCTTCCGCCTGGTGGTTCAACAGGTCGTACGTCACATTCAGCAGAACATCCGAATGCACAACGCTGTTGTCCGCATCACGGTTCACGTGCACAGCAAAATCATGTCGATCCACTTCGACATCAACCATACCGCCCGTCAAGAACCCTTCATGAATCCGCCAGCGGACTTCTCCATCCAATTGATTGTGAATCAGTTTCTCCGCAACTTTATAATCACCCGTGTAATCGTCAACCAGAGAGGTGTCATACACAATCTTGCATGAGGTTTTGACTTGTACTTGCATCGTGATGCTCTCCATTCACATTTTGAGTGCCAAACTGGGCGTAAGCTCCGGCATGAGCGGATCTACACTGTTCTCGGGTCCCGGCAGGAGTAGTTGCCCCCCCCCCACCTCTTCTGTTACCGAAATATTGCCCGCGCTGATGGCCGATTGAAAAATGACACCCCGCGGCGCGGAGTATCGCAAAGGATCCAACGTGTCCTGCCACCACACGCCATGTGCATCTGTGTGCTCTTTCAAGTACACGAGCGCCGCTTGCTCGAACGCAATGACAGGATCGACTCGCTCAACGTTCGCCCGTTCACACAGAGCGGCTGTTGCCTGATACCCCTGAATCTTGGTTATGCAGGTCTCATCTTCATCCGCCTCGATGAAGGCCTCTTCGTATGAGCAGTGATCCGAAAAACACTCGCCATCAAGCTCATCATCAAAAAAGGTTACGCGCCAGAGCTCTACGGGCTTCAGAAGCCCTTCCTGAACACTGAACCCGACCACCTCTGCTTGAAAGGCTGGATCCTGATCGATGGCGTAATAATCGATCAACCTCAATGACCCTTCTTGCGACGACAACGCCCAATTCTTACCAGCCACATGGCCACGCCCAATGCGACGCCAGGCATCCGGGCAATCGGAAACCGAGAGCCCTGCGCCTTCGTAGCTGAAGCGGCCAGTCTTCGGTTTCACACCTTTCACATCCCCCACGTGAGTGAGGGAAGAAAAATGACGTAAAGGGTAGTTGCCCATTGTCCCTATCCAACTGACTTGGTTTAACTGAATATATAACATACAGTCCTCGGGTGCCACACCGTGTACTTGAAGATGTTAAAATGCCGGTGAATACACACTGATTGGAGTACGTAATGAAGAAGTTGGTTTTAGCCTCATTGCTGGCATGCCCTCTGATGCTCAACACTGCGATTGCGACTGACGAGGAATACAAAGGCGGTCCTATCACAGAATCCGCTATCGAGTACGGAGCCACAAAATGTATTAACCAAGTCCGTACCGTTGATAAGTACATCAACGGTACTAACCCCCGGAACGGGGCATGGACGACAGCACCAAAGGAAAATACAGCGAACCGATATTACGCTTTCTTCAACCTTAAGAGGTTTGAGGATGACACGACCGGATTTGCACATGGCACCGTCATACCTCAGCCCGGGAATACAGGTCGTTGCGATGTTTCTATGATGCACGTAGTCACTTTCCCAAATCAGTCTTGTATAAGCGTGCGCGAAAGATTCTTCAAAGACTACGAATACATAGGTGAAGTGGCCGGCAAGCCTATTTACTCCAAAGACATGAGCAAGGTGGCCTTGGAGGATTTAACCGGAAGCTGCGTCATCGTCCGAAGCGAAGTCACCAACAACCTTCCGTGAACACCTCCAGCAGCAATCGCGCTGGGAATAGCCCCCTTGCCGCCCTATTCCCTGACCAATACGCATTGCCAACACGACCCTTGAGTCTTACCGCCATTTCGCCAACCTGGAGAATTCCACTCTCAGCATTACTGTCAGGGATCAGGGCGTATATTGGTCTACAAGCGACCTAATCCCTGACAGTATGGGTGATTCTACCCACTCCGGGCACAGCAAGAGCATGATCACGCACTCCGTTGTCAGGCTTTTGAGCGATTTCATCCGCTGTTACGCCCTGATTCCTGACGTTTCGCTATTTGAGGGTTCCCTCAGCATCCGGTGTTCGGATCTTTGTCAGGATTCAGGGCGCTTAAAGCATTTTTTTTTGCCTGCCAGCAGGACATAGACCGGTTAGACCGGTTAAATCGCTTGTTCGTGTCAGGAATCTGGGCGCACGCTGGGTCATAAGCGACCTAATTCCTGACAATATGGGTGGTTCTACCCACAAAACGGGTAGCAAAAGGATAATCAGGGGCTCCGCTGTCAGGGTTTGGAGCGGTTTCATCGGCGGTTACGCCCTGAACCCTGACAATTCGGTATATGCAGGCTACCTCAGCGGCCGGGATTTCATTCTTTGTCAGGATTCTGGTCGCTTATGGCGTTTTTCTCGCCTGCGAGCACGAAAAAACAGGTCAAACCCCGCGTGCTTGTCAGGAATTAGGGCGCATCTGACATATAGCAAAGCATCCTGTCAGGAATCAGGGCGGATATTGTCAGGGATTTGGGTGCTAGTCGTCAGGGTTCAGGGCGGATAGCGTCAGGGACTCAGGTGCAAGTTGTCAGGCATCAGGGCGTATCTTTCTGCGGTTTTCATTAACTATCAACGCGTTAGGAGCGGCCCAATACAATAACAACTTCAATAACAATACAGTAAGTAAGTATGTTAACGCTTAAAGCGCCCTGAATCCTGACATAACCATGGAATTTGGGCACGAGACGCACTATTATCCTTCAAAAGCGACTTGAACCCTGACAAAACGGATGATGCGTCATGGACACAACCACCCCAATTCCTGACAAAGAACAGTTTTTTACACCGGAACAAATGGATCTTCTGGTGCTTGAAGACTCATCCGCCCCAAGCGAACCTTTGGTGTACAAGCGCAATGAGCTGGTTCATGGGCATTACGACCTCTCTGCCATGGCGCACAAGGTACTGGATGCCATCCTCACACTGATTGATCCGTTTGCGGATGAGGTCCACCCTGTTAACCTCTCCCAGGCTGAAATGGCGCGCTTACTGGGCATTTCGCGGCAGACACTCAATGAGTGCATGGACAGTATCGTCAGCGAGCTTATGGGGATCGACCTTAAGGTGCCCTACATCCAAGAAGACTGGGAGGCTGCTGTAAGAGCTGAACAAATCCAGGCAGCACGCGAAGGCCGTGCACCTCGCAAGATTAAGAAACCGGTTGAGGGCAGCTCGTGGACCTACATCAAGTTGTTTGATCGGGCGCCCAATAACCATGAATCTCGTATCCTGACCTTTGTTTTTCATCAGCGAATTCATGCTTATATCGCGAAGCTTCGTGGTAACTACACCTACTACCAGCTTCAGCGCGTCAGGGATATGGGCGGTAAATACTCGATCCGTCTGTACAGTATATTCCGCAGCGCCTTATCCCTTAACGACGTCAAAAAAGGCGTCAAAAAGGCTATTAAGGACATCGATTACATCGAGCTTCGCAAGATGCTCGGCATCAAGGACAGTTCCTATCGGCACTTCAACAAGTTTTGTGCCGGAGTGCTGGACAAAGCGCGTAACGAGTTAATGGAAAGCGACCTCGCCTTTACCTACACCACGCCCGATCGCAAGGGGCCTAAAAGCCCCGTCAAAACTATCCGGTTTTACCTGCTTGCACATGCACCAGCAGAATTGCTGGGTGAAGTCAGCCAGGACCTGATTGAATATGATTGGGAGACCCTGTTCGTAAAAACATTCCCAAAGAAAGCACAGGAAGAGCTGCGTGATCAGTTCAGTACTGCCCGTCTGATCCGTAACGTACACTACTACCAAGAAAAGCTACGAGACGGTACGCAGATCGACCGGGGCCGCCCATGGCTGAGAAAAGCCATCCTTGAGGATTACGCAGGTGTGGCTGCACTGACAGATGGTCGCTTCCCGGCTCCCAACCACAAGGCGTTCATCAAAGATCAGTTAACCATGATCTGGTCCACACTTGATGATCTGACGCGAGATGAGTTTCTTGAGATCGGCTTTGAATCGGAGGTCATAGATGGCTTGTTCAAGGCCTACATGCGGGCGCGTGAACGCGCTCAGAAGGTCGAAGCCGAGAAACGCATGAGCAAGGCTGAACAGCGCCGGATTATAACCGAAGCTATTCTGAGCGGCGATGAAGACTGGGCGTAAATAACACTCTAGCCGCGTAATTCGCTTGCATGTGAGCATTGGTCTTGCTGGGAAAGCATGTCCGGCTCAGTGTCTGCTGTATATGCTGCAATTACCCTCACACCTGACGCCGCAACGACTTGTCCAACCGCACCCTGGAGAAGCACTTCTGCGTAATCTTTCTCCGCCTGCGACATCCCGGCGGAACCGGCCGAAGGGCTAATTTGCCCTGCACGCCAGTCGATGTCCATAGACACTTTGAACTCACAACCAGCATCACTCAGGTACCTACCCACGACCGTTGAAATCCCCGCACTGTAGTCGACGCACTCAACCTGCGAGAGGCCCAACCCCAAGAGTTCCGATGGCTGTTCAATGAGGTGGCGCTTGAAGTGTCGGTGGAGCTGGGATGTTATGTACTGCCGCGTTGAGTCCAGTATAGCTTCGCCGTTTTTCAGCACACGCTGCATAAGGTAGGCACTGCCAGTGTCCCAGCAGGCCTTATCGAGTATCGCCAGAGGATGATGCCCAGGACAGTCCCAAGCCTCTGGGTACCACACCAGCAATGCCCCTGCTGCCGGATGCTTGGTGCAGGCCTCAAACAACGTGTATGCCTGAAGCGCATGTTGTCGGGTGAATGCAACCCCTTCGCCGGCCGAGGCTAAAATATGCCTGCTGACATGACGCATGATTGACTCCGGGTCTACCCACGAACGGATCGCGCTGTGCTCATGTGAACGCGAGAGGTGCAACAAGGGCACCAGATCGAGGTGCCCTGACTCTTCTATTGGGCGACTCATGACCTCAGCCAGCATCTGCTGGCACCGCTCCCCGCTGGGGTAATCCAGCTCCCGAGTACGAAGGATGTCGACCACCGCTTTTTGGTGCGTGCACCCGTAGCGACGATAGTAAGCATGGGCGTCCAGAGCATTCAGGTCACGCATCATGCTCCCGATAGAGCGTTCAAAATCGCTTACATGCGTCATCATGTGTGCCTCGCTCAATGCTGAAGGGTGTGCGACGTAGGCTCGGGCGTGTGTGCCAAGGGGTCTTTGCTGGACGCGGGAATCTCTTCGATAGCGGTGGCCCCAACGCCCGATTCAGTCGCTTGAGCTAAGACCGTTTGGGCTTCTGACAGGCTGTAGAAGGGTGCACCAATCGGTTCTTCACCATTTGTGAGCTGCCACTTGCTCAGATTGGGCTCGATATGCTCATTCCAGAGTTCTGCACCATCCCAGTAAGCGCTGGCCTCCGACATGAGCACGATATTGCGCACGTGCCCCATACACGCATCGGGGACAACATCCCGGGCGGCCATTTCATAGGCCATGTAGGCGCGTTGCTCCCCACTATCCAGATAGGCTTCCAGAATCATATCGATCGCATCCGCTCGCTCCTGATCATCCTGGATACGCGCGACCTGCTTGATGAGCCTTGACGGCCTTTCGCCTTCCCACAACATTTCACGGATCGTACGCGGCTTCGGCAGTGTCACTTCTTTGAACCACTCATCAGGGCACTCAACAACTGTAAACGCCACCACATCACGTGAGCCGCGGGCCTCACGATAAGCTCCATTGATAGCATCCTTGGTAGTGCCAACTGGAACATAGAGCTCAACGCGACACCCTTCAGATGATACCAGTTCGTCATCAAACCAGAAGTTATTGAAATCCTGGTAGCTTCGCGCGCAGGCATTCATCGCACGGAGGATATGATCATGCTCATCATTATCGGCTTTGCGGGTATGAATTCGTGGTGCAGACATGGAAACCTCATTCACATCGGAGAAGGTGTGTACTCAGTGGCAACATCAGATAGCGGATCACTATCGGTATGTCCGAACAATACGCGCTCAGAATACAACTCGGGGTTATTGTACATCTCTTCCACAGACACCCCCTCATCATCCGCTATAGCTAACAGGTGATTAGACAGTGACTGATACTGCTCCTCAGATAAATATTGAAGCGCCATCAGGTGCAGTGGCGTAACGCCCTGATCATCCCTTAACGTCCATACTTCAATTGAACGATCAGTGTCGCAGCATCGTGGAAGCTTAAATTGGTTGTCAACAAAGGCATGGGCAACGGTACGGCCATGGTTCCCCTGAATTTCCCACTGGTCAAAACCTTCAGGCAAGCAGTCCATTTCAGCCGCTACAAACACGATAGGGTTACCCGTGACATCACGCAGGGTATCCATGTCCTCTTCCAGCCCTTTGGGCCAGCGGCCTTCAGCTAAAACGAGGGACACTTCAGTGGCGAGTCGTTGCCATAGATAAGAACTACCGCCCTTTTGGCCCAGGACGTGCGTCTTCATCTCCGGATACGCCAATGTTCCCATCTCGAACGCCACGTCAGCAACGGATACGCCCAGATCGGTCACCAGGTTCCATTGCGTAAAGTTCTCGGGTAGGGGCCGCCCCGTTGAGGCCGCCTCATGGGCGACTGACCAGCCTCTAGCACTTCGGATACGCCAGTCCTCAAAGGCGAAGTCATCGGGTAGCAACCCTTCACTAGCGGCCGCAAATGCCAGCGCTTCGCCACGATCATTCTGCAGCCGCCAGCGAGGGTCGCTCGCAGGTAGCGCTGCATCACGCATGTCACGCAGGGCAAACTCATAGGCAGTTGCAGGGTCTTTTAGATCAAGCATCACGCTGGCTCCCGATATCACATGGACGGTAACGGTGAAACACTATTCTCGCTGAGAAGGTCATCTTCAGGCAGCGCTTCAGTGAAATGCAGATAGGTGGACGCCAGCGGCTCCAAGGTGCCATGTCGATCGAAGAGATCCACCACCACCCCCTCGTCCGTCTGTTGGACTTTCACATCAACATTGCCCACACGAAGATATACCTGATCGCCAAGGTCTTCCGATGGGATCAGCCGCAAAGCGTCCAGCTCACCGTCACGGATGGCCACATGCTCAGGCGCGGGGCCCTGCTTGAAGGACAGGGTCAAAACGGTTTCAGAAGCAGGACCCGACTCGACTACGGAGAATAGGTGCTGCAGCGCCTCTTCCGCGCTGCTGGCCTCACATTCAAACGTTCGGCCTTCTTTTAGGGCCCCGTCGGCAGAGATGGTGCTGAATTCAATAACAAACGTCTGCTTTGGCACGTATCGATCGATGCGTTCGGTATTCACAGTCTGTATAGAATAATCGTCATCCAATTGTGCACTAAAACCAACCAGTCCATCGACGTAGTCAGGTGCTTCTGAAGCGTTGAATTCAGGTGAGCACAGATTTACTTCCATCTTAGCAAGCTCGGCCTTTAGATAAGCGGCCAAATTATGGGCGGCTTCATTAAGCGGCTCTACATCCACAGAATCGGTGATCATATCCGGCTTCGCCGCCTGGACCAGATTGCCATCCACAAACAGAGCAGCTGAATGCAAATGCTGGTGGTCGTCAATCCATACTTCAACCAATTGTACTTGTGCCATATCGGGCTCCCGCTAAAGATATGTGATTTAACCGGATATTAGTACACCTGCCTGCATTTGGCTAGTCTTGCCCATCAGGGTTAAGAGATACTGTACAATACTTTGTATAACCCTATATCGATAACGCGGCATCTATCGTCGCGCGCCACAGGCGAGGGATCTCCAATGCGCAAACTACAACACAAAGTGCTCTTTGCATCGATCGGCATCGTGATCAGCATGGCAATCGCCATCACGCTCACAAGCCTTGCTTCGTTTCGCGAGTTCTCAATTCGAGCGGCGCAGGAACACACACGCACCGCGGCAGAAATTGTGCTGGTATCCCTGACCGAAGCCATGATGAATGGCACCATAGATAAGCGTCATTCAATGCTCGAACGTTTGGGTAGTGTCCAAGGCCTTGACGAGGTTCGCGTTGTTCGCAGTCACCATGTCAATGAACAATTCGGAACGGGCGATATCACCGAGCGCGAACAGGATGCCCTGGATACGCAGGTCCTGCTGCAAGGGAAACCCGTTTACACGCTGGTGGGTGGCGCATTCAATCCCGAGTTCAGAGCTACAATTCCCTATATTGCCCGGGCAAGCGGCGATGTTAACTGTCTTGCTTGCCATGCAGTCGAGGAAGGCACAGTGCTGGGCGCCGTTACACTCCGCGCCTCAATCGCGCATATGAAAGAAGATGCCTTCATGACAACCGCCCTGCTGGTTTTGAGCCTGGTTCTGTTCAGTGGGTTCGCGTGCGTGGTGATTTACCGTGTCCTGCAGCCCCTGGTTACCACCGCAAATGAGATAGAACACGCCGTTGAGAAAGCCAGTGAGGGAGACTTCAGCCAGACAGTCACCCAGCGCACGCAGGATGAAATCGGTCAGATTGCACAGCAATTCAATCGTCTCTCAGCGAACATCAGCCAGCGCTTGCACGAAATTCGCGATAACGTTGCCGAGCTGGTCAAAGCCCCTCCGGAATCCAGCGGGGACCTGCTGCAGGAGACCGCCACGACTGTACAGGGACTGGTCAAGGTTTCCCGCTTCAAGCAGGCCATCGAGGAGGATGAACATGTCGATGAAGTGCACATGCGCTTGACTGACGTGATGCGAAGCGATTTCAGCGCGAAACAAATTGCGATCCATCAGATCCAGCCCGGCAAGAACAAGATCTCTGCCAGCATGGTTGACGGTGTTCCTCAGGCGCCTGCGCCATGGTGCACCAGTGATATTGCGGAATGTGCACAGCATTGCCGTGCCGTTCGCACAGGCCGTGTCGTGAACGGGCTGCGGGATTCTCAAATATGTCGAAGCTTTTCAGATGAACTTCGCCAGCAGGGCCTGCATTATCTGTGCCTACCCGTACTTCAAACCGGAGGCTCGGGTGCGGTGGTTCAATTACTCACGGATGCACACGGTATTCCTGCTCTGGCATCGGAAAGACCTCTTATTGAGTCCTATCTGCGCGAGGCCTCACCGGTACTGCAGGCCAAGCAGCTGATGGCCGATCTGCGCGAGAATAGCCTGCGTTGCGGTATGACAGGCCTACACAATCGTCGTTTCCTTGAGGAGTACTCAGAGAGCCTGGTTGCACAGATGCAGCGCCGGAATGCACCAATGAGCCTTGTCATGCTGGATCTCGACTACTTCAAACAGGTGAACGACACCTACGGTCATGACGTTGGCGATCAGGTATTGAAGGATCTGGCCAAAATCCTGAAATCCTCTGTTCGCACGTCCGACTTTGTCATTCGTTACGGCGGTGAAGAGTTCCTGCTGGTACTGCTGGATGCAACCCGCGAAGCCGCTGCACAGGTGGCAGAAAAAATCCGAGCTTCAGTTGAAGCCCATACGTTCAAGACCAGTGGCGGAACGCTCACGAAAACCATATCCGCCGGCGTAGCCGAGTTCCCACGGGATGGGGAAGCGTTCTGGCAGACACTGAAGTTTGCTGATGTGGCGCTCTACTCCGCCAAAGATGGCGGCCGCAACCGGGTCGTAGAGTTTCAGGAAGACATGTGGAGCGGAACGGAGAGCTATTGAGCGTACTGCCTCCACCCGCGCACAGTTAAATGAGCGGGTGGAGGTTCGTGTTAGGTGCCAAGCACTGGAGTGGTATCAAAAGAGGTAGTTGAGGCTGCCAGCGGATCATTCGAGGACGTTTGAGTACTTTCTTGAGTATCACACTCGGCCACGCCTCGCATAACCTGAAGAGCAACCTCGCGGGCCCCAGTAAGCTCCCCTTCCTCGAGGATGGCAAGCGGGTCGATTGGATCATCCAAGCTTTCGTACTCGAACAGATTGGCAACCAGTTCGGTTTGAGGCCCCTCCAGTTCATCAAAACTGTATTCCAGTTCAGCCCCAATCGCTTGAACGCCATACTCGTTTTGATCACATTGCAGAAGCGCCTTGACCAATACATACGGATACACGACTTCTGAGATTTCAGTCTCTTCAATCAAGGGGTGGCGGACGTGATAATTACAGTTGGAAACTGCTTCATCAAACGCGTCAGCGCTCATGGAACCCTGTGGTAACTTGAATATGTAATACGCAATGCCGGTCATCGCCTCGAAATCGTCTTCATCGAACGCCGGATCGCCTAGTGCCACCAAAACCGGCTTGTATGCCTGAGGTATTTCACCTCGCATGGTATCCATGAATTCCAGCAGATACTGCTCTACATCATCCTGGTCACCGTACAACTCCCAGTCTGAATCCAGTGATGCAACAACCTCTTCATATAAACGTTTCGCAGCTTGCTCCAACGTGAGCTCGGGCGGCCATTCTGTCTCAATACCCTCGTCTGACTCCCTCAGGTAAACCCCTACCCGACTGACCGAAATAAGCGCATCGTCCAACTCTCTCTTGATTGCGCATGTCAGGTCATCCTGAGCATTAACGGCATCTTCCGTGTAACGACCTACATAGTTACTGCCATCCCAAACCGACTCAAAGCCATCGCAGATTCGACCGAACAACTCAGTCTGCTCCCGGCAAAAATCGACCAGTGCCTCACCCGAAACCGAGGCCAAAACAGGAAAGCGCAGCTCAAGGTTGTGCCAGACTGTCATCGGAATCCCTGTCCCGAGCTCGGAAGTGTAGTCCGCTGACACCTCACGCGTGTCTGGGTTAAGCGTTATGAAGGCTGGCTGCGGACCCAACTCCCCTTCAAACTGACAATACAACGGCGCTTTACGGCCCTCTGGGAAATCGAAGTTAAACGCGAGTGAAGACATGGGTGTGCTCCTTAGCAGATTGGGCTACCTAACAGCCAGCAGCTTTTTAAACATCCAGCGACTGCCCCAGGCTCGGTCTGGAACCGGGTGCCAAGGGGTCATGCTCACGCGCATTGTCAGTGATACTATCGGAGAAAACGGAATTCCACGATTCACCGGCGTTCACGCGCATCACTTTTGTGGTGAACTCGTTCCCCGCAACGAAGGCATCCGTACACGCCAGACGATCCAGTTGGCCGCTGGTTTCAACGCGAAAGCCATCCGTCCAGGCCTCTTTCAAAAGCTCCTGATAGGTGTCGCGGGTGGTGTGACCATAGAAACCGTGCTCGTCGAAGTATGAGCAGCGCAGCCGGCCAGGTTCTGTTGCGTCCGGGAGGAACACCGCAAACCGGTCGCTTCCTCGGTTCATCAATTCAACACCTGAAAGGTCACCGCTCGCTTTACGCAACACATCTTCCATGAAGTCCTTACCCGTGGCTTCACGCACAGCACGCTCAGCAAGCCGCGCCAGCGGTCGGTAAGGAGAGTCATCGAAGAAAAAGGCGAACATCTGGAAGTTTTCTTTGAGCGACGCCCGCTCATCAGGCGATGTGCATACTTGGCGTGCCTTGGTGTAGGCATTGAAGATCGCCTCGTGTGAAGCGTCTTTTTGCGCCATTACTTCAAGCAAGGCTTGGACTTTCGGTGGTATCGTCTGGGTCATGCGCAATTCTACCAGGATTCCGATGGTTATGTTTAACCAGTTTAACCATAAATAGAATAATGCGCAAAGGGATGCAGGGTGCTTAGACCGGAAACCCCGGCGAGCTCACACCTGATTTGGCAGTATATGCGCCCTGCGCTCTTCAATCCATTGGCGCCGCTGCCGCTCCAGGTGTTGGTCGTACTCATGCTCCAGCTCGCGCTCGAAGCGATGGTTAATAGACCGGTGAAAGTGCGCAAACACCCAATCGCGATCAGCGATGAACTCGGCACGCCAACGCAGGGACGTCGGTCGCCCATCCAGCATGCCGCCATTCATCAGACGCACCTTAAGCGCCACCCCTTCAGGCCCAGAACCCATAATTTCGCACTGAAAGCAGCTTTCATAGCATGACCAGGCATCGATGCTGGCGAGATAGTCTTGTGCGTTGTTATAGAACAACGGACTAACTTCAAGAAAACTGCCAGCCGGCAGCTGGATATTCCCTTTGCTGAACGCGGCATGCCAGTCCCGAGGTGACGGAGGCCGGTGGATGCGTATGGTGCTGTGATCACGGCACAGATAATCCAGCATTACTGACAGGGTGCACGTGTCGATTTCAGATTCGGATGTCCGCTGCAGGTGCATAATATCGTCCTTATCTCAGAGATTTTTGCCTGTGGGGCAGGCATAGAAAATGAAAGTATCCCAGGTCCCATTCTTTGCCGTTGTTCCACTGGTTGATCAAATTATCGACGTAGACCTCGCCCTCTAAGCCTCTTTTTCATCACAACCCAGGTTTAAACTTGGGTGTGCTATCTAATCCAAACAAGGATACAGCTGTTGTAGCCCCTGCTAATGCCGATTCATTAAAAGATTTTTGCTTGTATTCAACAGTGTACTTCTCTGCTTCTGCAGGGTCGCTCTGAACTCTCTGGAGTATAATTCTCAACTCTGCGATCTGCTTATCGCTTGGATTCGGATAATGGTGTTGCCAATCCTCAACTAGCTGAGATGCCACCGGCAAATTGACCGATTCCAACTTGACCAGCAGCTGCGATTGTTGCGCATTTCTCAATACCTGCAGATCCTGTTCACGCTGGTTACTGAAATACCCCAGGACACTCGATGCGAGCATCAAGACGAACACCCCTATCAGTACAATCTTGCCCATTTTTCTCGTCCTTACTTTCCGTTTTATTCGACCTGCTCAAAACCCATTCATTGGAAGTCTAACACTCACCCTAAACCCGTTTGGACGCTTGCTCTTGCTTTATTCGGGCTGCGTGTAAACCCAGCGAAGCTCTGCTTGACCAACAGGCGAAATCTTGCTTACAGGCGTAGGCGAGGATCAGCGTTGCAACCCCATAGATAATCGCTTTCATACTTTGTACGCTCCAAGTTTCATCCTTTCCGTTGTTTTGGTTAACCGTTTACCTGTCGTGATTTCAGGATCAAAAATAAAAAAGAGATGTTTGTTATTGAAAACTGAGCGACAAGAAGCAGCTTTAAATCGACAGGCGACACCCATTGTTCGCCACTCAAGAAATAGGGAAGCCACAACCCTACAGCACCCGCTAATAGAAAAAGAGGCCCAATCGTTATGCTGGCCAACCACACGAAGCGCTTTTGACCTCGATTTAGGCTTCGCCAGCGAGTAGCCATTATATGAACGCGATTCATAAACCTTTTATCCTTTACGTGGTTTCGTTATTCGTCAAAGCACGCGGCTTCGGCTTGGTATTTCTTACGGCGCTTCATTGGCCCTTCGAGCGCCAAAGCTACTCCCCCTGCTCCCATAGCCAATACAAGCCACATGGAGAATTGATCACCTTTAAACCCTAACCAAACAGCAACAGGAACACTTAATACAGCGATTCCGGCATGAAGAATGTGCAGGCCTTTTTGCCTGGCGAACCAAAGTAGCAAGAGGAAATAAATCAGTAGTGCAGTATTCAACAGGATGGTTTCCATTCTTTGTCACCCCTTTCCGTGTTAATCGCGGTAGGCCGCTTGAAGCTGTTCCAACAACCGGTTTGCAGCCCTGAAACCTTCAGGGTCGTTACGTGCAACAGCAATCGTTTCAATGATGTCTTCAGCAAGCAATTCTTCTTTGCCGGAAGACGCTTTGATCATCTGAAGCAGTTTTACCTTGATCTCATCTGTAACCGGCCCTCTTGCGAACTTGTGCCGACCTGTCGTGTATGAAGCCATTCCCATCTCCTTTTCGTGGTTTCGTTATTGACCTGAGGTGATTAGATGTCCGCTTATATCAACGGTATCCACTTCTAAGGATCGCCAATTTCTTGATTGCGCCCGAATACGTTCCATAAGCACCTGAATTTCCGAGCTTTGAAGTTGGCGACCGCCAGAACAAAATCTCTCACGGAAAGTCACCAAGGGCATCCAGGTCGTTAGGAGATTGCGACCTTCTGAATCCTGGGATATGCATTGCAAGTCCTCTTCAAAACGAGGTTTCCAGTAGTCAGTTTTCGCCCACTGCAAGAACGCTTCTACATCGGCGCCCTGTAAAATGATCGGTTCTATAGCATCAACGGGCTGAGTAATTGCAGCGTCAAGGTCGTGCTGGTACGGCCACAATTCTAGTGGCATTGACGGGTTAATATCTTCAAGAGTAGCCATGTCTTCCTTTCCGTTTATTCGTAGCTATCAATATGATTCAACAACCCCAGAACAGCTTGAGCATGCTCTGGGTCGTTACCCTTTCCGGTCTGGTTAGGTCGATGCTTTTTTAAGCCAGAATGCTTTTCGAGCAGCCAAGACACAGATAATAAAAAATGATCGACAGGGCGATACCCTTTACCTCCCCATCAGCCGGTACTAATCCAAAGAGTTGCGAGTGGTTGACTAGCCCCCATGAGACAGCAGCTAATACGCCTAAGACTCAGTCGCTGATGCGATGCTGTCGGGATGAATCAAATGCGCTGCGCCTCGATCCGCGTTCCAAACCCGAAGCATCTTCGACCACTCCTGCACTTCAAGATCACTAGCACCTACAGGGCGATTTTGGGCGCTGATCGGAGGGAGTATTTTGCGAACCTTGACTTCGCCTGGCACAACTTCGCCGGTTGGGGCCGTCCAGTCCTTCAGCTTGATGCTATACGTCTGGCTCACCTCAAAATCTGCAGTATTCATGCTTACTCCTTGGCCGGTAAGCGGCCCGATCCAGCGTTACATGCTAGGGCTGGTGCCATCGTTTCCATCAAGCTGGTCCAGGTAGAATCTATTCGACCTGCTCAAACCCATTCATTGGCAGTCTATCACTCACCCTAAACCCGTTTGGACGCTCTAGGTAAATCCGGCCTTCCCCAGCATCCACTGTTTTCCAGGGCTCTCTGGTTCCATCCGAGAGTGTGATCCACGTTTTGGTGCCAGGCTCAAGCGAAAATAACCAGCAAGCGTAAGAATCCCCGAACCCATTGTTACAGCGATCTGTACCCACTACAGTTCCTGCTCTATCACCAAGGTTTAGACCTCGCCCATCTGGAATTGACGAAACGGTGGGAGCTGGTAGCTGGTACGTCTCTGCTAGGCTCTGACCAACCTCTTTCGCATCGCAACCAGAAAGAAAAGTTGCCATGACAATGCATCTGAGTGTCTTAGGCACGCCATGCCCCTCCTTTCCGTTGTTTCACGACTTGATCAGGCTGTCGACATACACTTCCCGGCAGGCGACATCAATGTCGGCTGCGCGCTTGGCTTCGGCCTGGCGCAGGGCTCGTGCATCCCAGTATGTTCGCATCGCTTCGACCTCGCCCAGCGTGAACACGCGACCTTCTTCCTGCACCCAGTCCCTATATTGGCGGATGATGTCGTCTTCTAGCCACTCCTTAATCTCCAGGCAAACTGCGCGATCAGCGTCCGAAAGGGCAGCCAGCGCGATCCGCGCTGGCTTGATGCGATCTTCCTGCTTGCTAAGCCATTTGCGCACAGCGGTACCAGTAGCAATACCAACAATACTAACAATACTAACAATACCAAAAGTAAGAGCTGCAAGATCATCAACAGCAACGCTAGCACTACCAACAACACCAATAACACAAACAACAACAATCAAGGCAGATAAAGTGACTAAAGCGTTTGAAATGGTTGGAACTGCTGAAACGACTGAAAAATCAACAGCAACAACAGCAACAACAGCAAAATAAACCCAGGGGAGCCAACCCCAGTGGGCATTACCGGCGATACTGGCCGCCAGCACAGCAGCGGCCAGAGCTGCCAGTATCCATCCATGAACGCGAAGTCGGCGATTACTTGCCGCGATCTGATCGGACAGTGCATTGCGTCTCAGTTCCAGCTCCGCTGCAGACAGCGGCTTTTGAGTGATGTCGAACGGTGTATCCATGGTCATGTCCTCCCTGTGATGTGGCTTTACTTTAGTTCCCTTTGGGAACGGTTGCAAGCCTTTCGATCAGCTGATTTTTCCGGCCGTTATCCTTCCCGCTACTTACCGTATGGTTGCACCATAGAACTTTTAAGTGCTTTGAGTTGATTCGACAAATATCCAACTCGAACCAGCGGCCCCAGCCAAACGAAGGTAATCATTACCATATAGATGGGCGGTTCGTTATTCCTGATTAGAACAACCAGGATCACACCAAATGCCAAGGAAGCTACATAGTTGCCATATTCTGATAGCTTATTCATAAGTGTCCTCTCCGTTGTTTTGTTTAACGCGACTGATACAGCGGATCCGCGCCGATATAGACCGCTTCAGGTGCTTCTGGCCATTCCTCTCGGATCGCTTGGAAATCACCTTCGTTCCACGCTCGCAGGAACTCGATTCCACCAGCAGATCCCTCTTCAAGCGCGAAGGCTATAGCAGCTACTGCTGCGTTTGGCTCTGTGTCCGTACCTGCTTTTCCTTCCAGGGCATCTGCTAACTCTGTGAAAGCAGCGGCAAGATCCCGCATTTGGCCAACCTCATCCGCCAAATCACCCATCTCATATGCCATCGTAATTTCTTGGCTACAAGGAGCATCGTCTACGAAAATGCCTCCGTAGTTGAGCTTTGATGTGAGATTGCGCTCTGCCTGCGTGACTCGTTCATTCATCAATTCAGCTCCTTTCCGTTGTTTAATGATGCTTCTCTCTATA
The DNA here is from genome assembly GCF_041155135.1 of Marinobacterium sp. BA1. Classification (NCBI taxonomy): domain Bacteria; kingdom Pseudomonadati; phylum Pseudomonadota; class Gammaproteobacteria; order Oceanospirillales; family Oceanospirillaceae; genus Marinobacterium; species Marinobacterium sp. BA1. The sequence continues at coordinate 227,025 of NZ_BAAFHC010000002.1, read as the reverse complement.
GTCAGCAACCACATGCAAGCTTTGAATTAGAAATGCCGACAAAGGGAGCGCATAGATTGAAAGAAATATAGGCCTGTAAGAAGGGGTTGCAGGTTGCCAAATCCCCATTTCAACAGGAATCCCTAGCACAAGACCCAGCAAGACCAGAAAAGCGCCACTGTAAGCGAGGCTATATGCAAGCTTGATGTGAATATAAAGCAGGTCGTCCCCTGTCCAGGGACGGAACCTCCGGTGGATCAGTACCCATCGGGCAATGTTATCGTGCAATCTCATTTCTGTTCACCCTTTCCGTTGTATCAGACTTGTTCGCCACATTCGCGATCATACAGACGGGCATATTCACCATCCGCGAGAAATGACCGCCCCACGGCCAATGCCAATTTTCGGAGCGACGGGATCTGCTCAGCAGCTTTCACAAAGTCCCTAATGGTTTTCCCCTCTGGGAGTGCTGCAAGTACCTCTTCAGCCTCAGCGGTTTGCTCAGATGTAAGAGGTACATCAGCCCCAAGCGAGAGCATTGATACAACTTCCGAGGTCACACCTGCGTCTATTGGATTCAACGTATTGCTTTGCATTTCTAAACATCCTTTCCGTGGTTTCGTTTCACTTCCGCAGAACCCTACTGACAGGCCCTGGGGAAGTGGACCGGTGACCGGCCCGATCCAGCGTTACATCCTCGGGCTGGGATCTGCTTTGTTATCGATCAGGTCTAAGCCATCAGAATTAAAAGCTATTTCGTCGGAACATCCATTGGATGAGGACTGCTCAACCAACATGTCGTTCTTGGTTGCTTCGACCTCTTTCATGACCTCCCGGCATACCACATAGCAGGCGCCGCGCTTCGTTTGCAGTCCGTGAGTGTAGGTTCGACCCCCGGAGTAAAACCCACCGCTCGGAAGTGGCCAGGTTTCGGCACCAGCACGAACCGCCCGACACGCCGGAGCTGCACCAATCGTTTTCCAGTTGTAGTAGTCCATGGGCTCTAAGCTCCCGTTCCCTTTCCGTTGCTATTGAGCTTTGTTCCACATTGCCATTAATACAGTGCCAATACATATCGCTCCCACACACGACAGCAAGATGCCTAGCCACATGGTGTTTGGCATCTTCCCTTGAAGGTCTGCCGAAAACAAAACAGCACCAATGAACTCAACAAATAAAGCAGCAATCCAACACAGCTTTATATTGCCTTCGATAAACTTAGGAACCCCGCTAAAGTTTTTCGCATTTTTTCCCATCGCCATATCCCTTTCCGTTTTATTTGCTGTAAAAGTATTCAATCGGTGGCAACTGATACCATGTTTTCTGGAAGAATATAAAAGGAGCTATTGGCACCACCAGCCAGCACTTCAGCTTGTATTTCACCGAACTGAAATAAGCTTCATTGCGATCCCAAGCCATCATCAGAGCCGTTTTATATCCGCCGAGCATGAACCAAGACCATCCAAAATAAGCAACCCAATGGCCGCTGGCTGGAACAAGAAAGGTCTCATATATGTCAGGCGCAATAATTTGAACGGGCAGTCGCCACATGAGCCATGCAAGGCCTCCAATGAACACACCAAAAAGAATTAGGGCAGCGTATCGAAATGGCATAGTTAGGTCCTTTCCGTGGTATCACTGATTAACCAAATTCTCGATATACACTTCCCGGCAAGCGGCATCAATGTCGGCCGCCCGCTTGGCTTCGGCCTGACGCTTGTCTCGTGCATCCCAGTATGTTCGCATCGCTTCGACCTCGCCCAGCGTGAACACGCGACCTTCTTCCTGCACCCAGTCCCGGTACTGACGGATGGTGTCGTCTTCTAGCCACTCCTTAATCTCCAGGCAAACTGCGCGATCAGCGTTGGCAAGGGCTGCAAGCGCGATCCGCGCTGGCTTGATGCGATCTTCCTGCTTCCTAAGCCATGCGACGACAGCAATAATCCCCGCAACGCCGCCAGCAACACCATAAGCAGCCGCAACACCACCAACATCAAAAGCAACAGCAACACCAACACCAACACCAACAGTAACCCCACCAACAGCAGCAACTACAGCAGCAACTACAGCAGCAACTACAGCAGCAACTACAGCAGCAACTACAGCAGCAACTGCACCAACAGCAACACCCGCAACAGCAGCAACAAATTGACCCCACGAGAGCCAGCCCCAATGGGCGTTACCGGCGATGGCGGTCAAGAGCACAATGGCTGCTAGAGCTACCAACATCCATATGAGCATGCGAGTCTTGCATTCACCAGCCGCGATCTGTGCCTTCAGCGCTTCGCGCTTCTGTACCAGTTCCAGTGCAGACAGCGGCTTTTGGGTGATATCGAGTTGTTCAGCCATGATTTTTCAGTCCTTCCCGTGACTTGTTATATTGCTTCAGTTTAGTTCCCAATGGGAAGCTAAGCAAGTGTTTCGATCACCTGAGTTAACACGCTTCGTCTTCAGTTCAGTTGGCTGAAAATATGTCGCCAACGTTTCACATCCACAATTTTTTGGCCATCGAGATCATGAAGAGCCTGACAACAGATCCACGAAAGCTTGCCCGCCTCAAAGCTAACTCCGTCTTCTGTGATCGCTCCCTGGACCGGCCAGGCGATCAGCTCACCATGCGCCTCTGATTCGACCAAAACAGGCACATCTGGCCGCCAGCAATTCACTGGCATGTTCGGGGGTTGTTGTGTAGTAAACCAGTTATTCATGTGTCTGACACCTTCTACAAATATTCTTGAACCGTGCTTATAGTTTGACCCAGGTAACGGCACCACGCGGATGCTTGTATGGACGTGGCTCAACGAAGCGTATCGGCCTTTCCATTACCCATGGATAGCGCCAGTTTTCGAGCTCTTTCAAGCGCTCATTAGGAATATGGTGCTTTGCTGTTGCCGCTACCATCTCTCTGTACGTCTGGAGTGGCAACGAGTCAGTTAGTTCGATCGAGCCTAAAATCATTCCACTGCCTTTTGCTATCAATCCGATCCGTCCCCGGATATGGGTATGGCGGCTACGCATTTCCCAAGGTTTGACACCAGAGAGCAGTAGCTCAATCCAAGGATGATCAACTATTAATGCTCGTTCCAAGAATAGTCTCCTTTTTAGACTCAATGAGAACCATGCCTGTCCTAGCAACTTCAGCAACAAGCTCTTGTACAGACCTGATAGGCAGGTTCGTTGAAAAATACTGTTTTTGGCCCGGGAAATTATCAACATATATTCGCCACTCCCCTTCACCGAGATAGGAGATCATTCCAATCTCCTGACCATAATCACCATACACCATAAAAGCTTTAATTTTGTCACTATATGTATGACAACCATCATTTTCTATCGGTTTCACATTACTGAAATGTTTATCCAGCGCTTTTCGACATAAAGTTGTACTTACATTCCCTGGGTCTGCCATGGATAACTCCTTCAATAAATCAAATATAAATCAAGAACCATATCTAGAATTTCAACATCGTTCCGGTAGTTAAATCATATCTTTAAGCGCCTCAACAAAAATCTTTTCATGTAGAAAGGAGAGACTATTTAATAAAAAGGTGGCGCATGCCACCTTTTTATTGGCTTAGAGGTTGAAATAACTCCAGTTGGTCTGCTCACCTGACTCATTCAGGAGATAGACACTTTCCCAGTTGGGGTTTGTGTCGGGATCATCAGCCAGGTCGGGAAGGTTTTCATCAATACACTTCGCCAAATTGGTCATGATGGTATTGCGCTCTTCTTTACGGAATGACTTACCAACAAATACGGCGCGTACTCCAAATGTAGGCACAGTCTTGACTTTGCCATCAACGATATAGTTGACCTTAGATTCAACGTAAAACGGAGCCTTATCTTGTAATTCGTTGAAATTAATAGGTATGAGATCGTATTTTCCAGTATCCAACAGCTGCTGAACCGGCGCATAGGGGTGGCCACCCACCAGCAACACAGGCACTTGAGGGTCATTGCGCTTGGCTTCAGGCACTTCGACTACATCAAGCCCCAATGACAAAAAGTAGCTTATGGCTTTGCCACTGACAATCGATCCACCCCAGGAGCCAATCGTCTGCCCTTTCAGCATATCAATTGAAACTGTCTCAGGGGCTTCGCTTCCGCCGCCCGTCCACGAGGCAATTTTCGACCACATACCATCATCATTAGAGCCGGGTTTATAGTTTTTTGGAACCAGCAAATGCCCACTTTCAAGGTGAAGAGGAGTGATGATCTTCAAGTTATTCGGGTTGTATTTACGTGGCTGAGTTTTGCCGAAGTACTGCAATACATCTTCTTGGGTTACAGCAGCCGAAAATAGCTTGGAACCAATGCCCATCAGGTTTTCAACTGAACCGGAAGTAATGGCGGTTATAAACTCTTTATCCCCCATGACGTCAGCCCCACCACAGTAGGTTTGGATGTCATCGCCCATACCCTTATAATTACCAGTAGGACCGCCGGTCCCGACATTAAAGGGCTTTGAGTCGATGCTTTCAGTAGCGTGAGCAGTGCTCACAATAGCCATCAGGGTTAGTGCAACAATTTTAGCCTTAAACATGATACAGATCCTTTATTCAAATGGGTTTGCTTCTTTAACTTGCTTGGGTGAGTTGTTAGTAGGCGTGCTGGTGATGTATGAGAGCCCAGCCATAATGATCAGGACAATGCCAAGACCCAGCACGACACGCGTCATCCACTTTGTGGAATTGGTAGGTTCTGATGATTTTTTCTTCATCGCTTATATTCCTTTTGCATCTACAACCAAATCACGAGCATAGTTTTCAATGGATATTATGGACTCGCTGAAGTCAGTTTCGATCTGCTGGAAAGATGCTAGCGATAGCATCTCTTCCAGATCGCTCTGTTCGGTACCTTTGATCAATGACAGTGTTTCTGCAGCCATAACACTAAATCGCTCAAGGTCCTTAAACTCGCGTACTTTTTCTTTAAATGCTTTGTGACTAACAGCGGCCTTATCCATGTTTTCCAGTACTACTACATAAGCTTTTTCAATGCGTTCCAGCATTTTAAGTTTTTGCTCGTAGGCCGGCTTGCCCGCATTAGTTGGGTCTAACATTGAACGCAGTTGTTCAATCGATGCCCCCATACGATCTCGTGCGGCCCGTGCAGACGCAAGTTTTTGCTCGTTATCCAAAACAATACTGTCAAGCTGCGCCACTGCATTTTTTCGAGCTTCTTCCACCATCGACTTGATCTGATGATTCTTGAGCTTTTGCTTAATGACCGGATCCATCGCTTTCAGATATTTCAATCCAAAATACAGCCCGGTGCACGTAACAGCGGCAAAAGCCAGTGCCGCTACGCCCGCAATAATCTGGAAAGCGATGATGCCTACGCCCACAATCGAGCCCAAAGCAAGACCGCCAAACACCAAATTACGTCCGGTATTGGTAATGGGTGCCTTCCGCATGGTTTCAATTCGACTGAGCGACGAAGAATTTGATTGCAACACCTGATGAAACTTGGAATCAGTCATGTGTCTACCTCACTATATAGTTAAACCGTTTATAGTTAAAAGACAGGTTCAAAATCAGTTTTGGCCTGGTTGGTTCGGATCAAGGGTCCATTACGAAGCGCTTGCGCATTTGATCATTCGCCCTCAGCAATGATCCAGCCAGGCCGTAATTGCTTCTTTCAGTTCGCCCATCGTTTCCGCTTCTTGAACAGCCTGTCGTATAGCTGCTTTCACTCTAGCGCGATACTCAGCTTCCAATATCGATTTGGCTTCATAAAGGCCACAGCCATGCTGTTCACGATACGCTCGTATTTCAGCTGCGCTTACTGGGTTCTGGGGTACGTTTATCATCAACCATCCTCCTTCCTTAAGTGCTCTCCTTGAGTAGAGCAAGCAGTGCTCTAATACTCACTATAGTTCCCATTGGGATTTCACGCAAGTCTTTTTCACAATATCCTTGCTCTGCTCCGGGTTACGCCTGCCGATTAATCCACATGTCTCGGTAGACCGCTCTTGTTACGGGGTTCGGGTGGACATTCATCAATTGAAACAGTTTCGCATCGGACATGACCATGGTGGTGTCGATAGCCTTGGCCGCATCAGCCAAATCATTCTGATGCGAAACTGTTTCACGCGTTGATCTAAGACAATCGTGAAAATAGCAATCGGCCGTTTCATTTACGGTCACACGACCCTCAGCCTGAGGATGGCCACACAAAACACCAGCATGTACATACCCCAGCTGTTTCTGTTTGCACACATCCTCTTCCAGCTTTAATACGAGCTGCTGCAGCCGCTCCAGTTCGCTTGCCGCTTTACGTGCGACACAAGCGACCGAGCTGTGTGGAAAATCTGCCACTATGTCTCGTAGTTCATCCACTATGTTCATCACTGCCCCCACTTGAGTTGATGCTATGTACTCTGTTGGCCTCATTCGCCAACCACGCTTGCACCTCCGCACCAGACCACAATTTCCTCAGCATTACCGGAAATTTCAGGTTACCAATTACTGCAGCATCATGCTGGGCAAGCACGCCGTACAGGTTGTTCATCAACCGCACATGCTCAGTCGTTGGGTAGGTTTCAACGTCCATGCCATAATTGTTGAACGCTTCAACAGCCAATGCGACGGCAGCCATAAGCCGATCATTCTCTGCCTTGAGCCTCACGATCTCCTCTTCCAGGCCATCCACTGCATAATTTGCCATTATCACGCCTCCTGACTTTTGCTTTCATCATTACAACGGCAGTAGGCTCCGTAGGCGCCACATTCCAGTTCGCAGCTTTCTTTGGATGGCTGCACCTCCTTGACTGGCTGGCGTAGTTGATTGGCGCGAGAGTGCAGCAGTCCAAGGTGTGGGCCATCAAGATGTGGGTAGTTGGTATGCAACCACTCGATCTCCCTATCAATCACCTCGGCATCGTGCCTGGCCATGGATTGTTCAACACTCTGACCACCAGTGCCGTTGAAGTGACGAACAGCAGCGACGCAAACGTCTGCAATGCATGATTTGTTTGGTAGCGCACCGACAGCCATTGATGCCGCCATAGACAGGTTTTCACAATGCGCCGTCAACTGATCGCGCTCACAAATAACCTGCTCAACCGCCTTGGCCGGTGTCATACCATCAACCATCTGTTCGTTTTCCAGCAATGCGGAAACGTGTCCCAGAATAACGCTGTAGTTGCGGAATCGCTCCGCTTCGGATTTCAGTCGCTCAATTTCTTTAGCCGCCAGCGCCAGCATGGCGGGCTCATCGGTATGCCCCTCTGCCGCCAGGCGGCGAGCCGTAGCATCCAGTTCTGTTATCAGATCGTTCATATTGCATCCTTTTTCATTGAAGCGGCGCCCGCCTGCTCACGTACTTGGTTCACCAGTTTTTTGCTCGGCATTGCGAACTGAGTAGGGGGGGTAGATCATCCTCGTTCTCGACGGCATCGCAGAGTTGTAGCGCCAGCGCTTCCTGCTGGCCAAGGCGCTGCTCTAGCCGCATACATTCGGCATTGATCATGCCGATCTGTTCTTGTGCACCCGCCGTGATCTCGGCGCCCTGGCGCCGCCTGCGCTCTTCGGAGGTCTTGAGATTTTCACGCAGCCGACGGCATTCCTTTACCAGCTCATCGGCCAGATGCCATGGGGTCCAGTAACCTTCCGCCATGGGCACGGTCAGTGGCTGCTCAGGGCCACTCCAGCGAATACCGTAGCGCTGGAGGCCTTCGCCTTCAGCGGGTAGGGTGGCAGTTCAGGCGTGGCGCCACGTAGCCGGGCAACCTCAACCTGCAGATCGTAATAACCCTTGCGACTATATCCGGAGTCACATGTTTTCATGGGATTTTTCCTTTTAATCTGTGTCGGCACCCTGCCTGTGACAGGCATTTTATTGCATCCGTATTAGTCTTCATCCAGCATGAGACTGCGAGCCTCGACTAATAACGCACGCTCTTCCGGATTTGCAACTTCCAATAGTTCGTCAAAGCCACCGGCCTGAGTCACAATGTCCTCAAATGCTCCGCCGTAGATAGGCAGTCGGCATAAGGCGAACAGTATGCCGCGACGGAATTCTCGATATTCGTCATCGCTCATGGGTTAATCCGCATCGGATTTGTTGCGCAATCTGGCAGCCCAATATATCAGTATCAGATCTCGATCCCCTTCGCTGAAATAAACACCATTATTTCGCAGCTTGTTTACAAACGAATCATTCAGCCCCAGATTGGGATTCTGCTCTATCTGATTGGCAATCCATTGCTTGTCCTTCGATGACACAGGAAACATCCCTGCAGCTTTTAATTGGGTAAGCAAAACTGTTCCACAAAAGATCGCCATCAGCACAGGCATGACGGTTCGCACCACAAAACCATCCTTCGGTTTATGATGATCGTATGTTTCGATTTTCATGAGCTTCCCTCATCGCCGTGACGCCCCGGCTACTGCAGCGCACTTCACATGCAGGACAATCAATATATTTATATTCGAGTGCATCCAATATAGTTTTATAGAGCGCATCTGTCCATACCAGAATTAAAAAAACCTGCTTTGTGAGCAGGTTTCTGGTTCGGGAGGGTTCGAGCAAAACAGTCTCGACTACGGTGAAGGCGAAGGTGTCCTTACGCTTTCTGCGAAGGGATCAGGGTCGCAAGAGAGATCAACTTCCATTTCCTCCAAGCCCCCCTCAACCGACTCATCCACAATATTGCCTTCTATCAGCTGCGAATAATCATCGAAGGTCAAATGATCAATGTTGCGAATATCCGTCGCTTGCTCCCAACCGGTTGCATACAAGCACTCATCATGAACTTCAGCAGCCTCACGCTCATGCAGCGCGATGAACAACGGGATGTCACGTGAGCATTCGCGTTCCGCGACAACTTGCTCTCTCGCTAATTCCGATTCAATAGCGGGTAGAAACTCGTCCTTCACCCGAATGGGTAACGGACAACCCCCGCTATCCTGCTCAGGCGTAGCATCCGCTTTGATCGCGACAATGACCTCGGGGATTTCATCCGCCACATGCTGCAGCGAAATCATGTGAACGAACTCGTCCTCCTTTGGCCCAGAGGTGCCAAGGCCCAACGGAAGGCCCATCAGTTCATCTCCGTATAAATACACAACAAGGCCGCCGAAATAGGCCGCATAGTGAGGCTGTGTAGCGAGGGTCTCAATCAGCGCATTACGGCCCACTCCCTCGTCAATGAACTGTTGCATCTGTTTCGCCAGGCTGGGTTTTTCGGCGAGCGCATGACTGGTTTTGACCACGTCCTCCTTATCGAAATCCGTGTCCTTCCGAAACGCCTCAGACGTATAGCCTGATGTTGCATACCGAGGGGTATACCCTGCATCGATCAGGTGGTTAATCATCAGATCTTTGGCGGCTTCCTGGGCCCGGGCAATACGCTCGGCCATCACCGGCATAATCGCATCCTGGTACTGATCATAGAAGTCGTAGTCGCCCAACGCGAGTGATTTCGGATCAAACCCTTCAACCGGTGCGATGTCGACAAACACATCGGTCTCCCACCCACCTAGAAAAACGTTAACCAGGTCATGGTATGCAATGTGCTCTGCATCACCTCGCCACATGGACATTTCCGGTCGGTCCGGATCGGGTTTATTGAAACCGGCAGACGTCAGCACGTGTATCAACTCCCATCGCAACTCGTCATGCTGATCTTCATCAAAGTCAGTTGTCTTGATTGTAAAGCCTTCGTGCCCGTCGTCCGGGCGCCATGCACCGATACCCATAGTCTGCATCCTCAATAATGTATTTCTAAACAACCTGTAGCAACCGGTGAAACCCTCACATACCCAGCGAGGGCAACTGGTCCTTCTGCGCCAGTGCATCGTCTGGCTGTGGCTCGATCATGCCAACCCGTAGGGCCTTCACTGTCTTGACGCTATCCAGCGGGAGATCGTACCGACCTTCCTCCGTATGAAGATCGAACACCGCTTGAGAATCCAGACCACTTCGGAAGCAAAACAGGGTTGAGTCAACACTGTCCCGCGCCTGCTCGATCTGCAACTCATCGGACAGATGCGCAGCACCGCCACCCAAACGCCCGCCCTGACCGTGAATATTGCAGATGATCGTATCACCCGCACAGGTTTCAATTTCAAATACAACGGCCATTGCAGCCTCCTTTCCTACCTTACATTGAAAATCCGGGTGCCGAAGGGCGCACACGACCAGCCAACTCATCCGATTCGGTTTGCGCCAGCTCGACTGCGCTGTAGTACAGATCGCGTGATAGCTTATTCATGTGATCGTCAAGTTCAGCAATACTCAGATGCTCAACTGGCTCCCTCAGGGCCAGCCCGGCTTCCTTCAGCAGGTCCTGATCATCCACAGCATCATCAGCACCCGCTGACTCGACGGCTGTAACCCAACGATCAACAGCCTCCTGAGAGGATATACCCTGGTGGTCGAAGACCACATGTGCCAACACTACCGTTTGATTCATAAGCTTCTGAATCGCCATGGACACCTCGGTCAGAGCCATGACCTCTTCCGCTGGCAATTCACCTTTGATCCGCAACTGTGGCCACCAGGTCTTTCGATCAAGATAGGGCCGGTTTGGCTCACTTAACTGTTGCGCCATCTGCTTCGCCTGCGCCAGCGCACCGGCATACGTGAACTGCGCATGATCCAGGATCAAACCTGGCATGCTCGCCCAGCTAATACCTTCGTATTCTGGTGCCAGTGTATAGCCGGCATACTGCCAACGGCTGATGCATTGGCGGATCTCATCGTCTGAGTTACAACTGGCCAGCAGCCTTTTGCACTCGTCACGCTCTACAGGATTGCCTTCGGCTGTCCTGAGAAACTGCCTGCAGGCAAAGACCAATGCGGCACTTTGACAATCGTTGTCATTGAGGCTGTGCATGAAACGCTCCTTATCGATTTAAATATCGGACCAGTCGAGCAGGTTCTTCACCTTACCCTCCGGCGCCAGCGGATCGACCTCCTCGGCGGCGAAACCCCTGCGATCTTGTGCTGCATACCCGCTCAAATACGCATCGGGCCGGGCATTGAAAAACAGGTGTGACAAGTGTTCCAGAGGTTGGCGCTCAACATCACAGGCAATCTTTAGATCAACGTACCCACGTGATTCAAGCTCTTCCCTGTGCGTAATTGCCTGGTTTACGGCATCCCGCCCGCGGTACACGTGTGACACTGCACCTATCACCCCGTGGCGTCCGTCAACTGTGCACTGCGTCCAAGGAACCTGAACCGCGTCATATTGGGCATCAATCCGAGTCAGTAGTGATATAGCTGTTTCACGCAGCACGTCAGCTGCCGTAGTGGGACGGTTGAGCTCATGATCCCGCGCAGCTATCAGCGCCAGCGTTTCATTGGCCAGCTGCTGCAGTATATCCAGTGCATCGTCACGCTGCGAGAGGGCTGATACATACTGCTCACGTATAAAACCGACATGCGTCAGCAGATCCGGTAGGACCGATACAACACAACGCTCAGTGCACTTCGTTGGACTCATCTGCAATAACGTCAATAAGGCGTCCGTTGCCCGATCAAATAGCGGGCGACCTTCATACTCAGCACTGAAGGAGGCCTGCGTCAAGGACTGTTGCTGCACCGTTATGGACAGTCGACCCGGGTCAAAGCTGTGACGCAAGGTTTCAGTATCCGGTGCATGAGGTACATCCGCTTTCAGTACGCGGCAGACCTCACCCAGATGCTGGATCGTCCGCGCAAGCGTGTACCCGTGGGGCGTTAATCCGCGCTGTAACGTCGATTCCCCGTCAAGCAATTCGCTCGCCGAACGAGATCCATCCATAGGACTGGTTGACGCCCATTTTTCCAGCTCCTGGCCGATCGCCGCCATGGCATAGAGCGTATGCCTCTGCCTCCGGTGATGATCCTCCAGAAGCCCTACACACAGAGGGCCTCCAGCCTCTTCCAACGCAACGCGCTTGGCATGCTCATCGAAATAGGCTGCATTCAGCGTGGCATACGCCCAGGCGCCCGTTGGATAACGCTCGCTCGACAGTACACGCTGATCAACGGCACCGGCCCAAAACATGTACCGCCCTTTTTCGATCGCATCGACCAACTGCTGCTTGAGGTCATCCGATGGCTCATGCGCAGCCCTGTGCTTGCCAGACTCGGCGTCCAGGCGGGCAGCGAGCAGGCCCGCTATGTCTTTTCGCATGGTGCGGTTAGGATTATCACCGCTCAAACTTTGGTACATTTTGGAAGCTGTAGAGTGGAGAGTCATTGGTACTCCTTTAAGCGCTTACTTGATGTCCGAAGGCCATTACCACAACCCCGGCTGTACCGGCTCATGACCAGTAGGCGCCAGCGGATCAACCTCGTCTTCATCACGAAGGCTGGCATCTGAAGCATCAGTCGCACCCTGCTCGCGCATCAGGTTGGCTTTGTATTCCTCGGCCGTGAGTGGTTTTTTGGGCGCATCAACGGCCATCATCTGATCCACAAACGCATCCGCATCGCCTTTATCCGGTTGATGTACCGCCTCCTTTGCAGCGCTATCCGAGCTCGTTACAGACAGAGGCGCTGACGCCTCGGGTTGAGCGGCAACAGGTGCGGGCGCCACTTTAACGGCCGGCTCTGCCGCAGCGGGAGCTGGCGCGGCAGTCGATGCACTCACCTCTTGCTGAGCATCACGCTTGAAGATTTCGAATCGGCTATTGCCGCTGGCCACAATGTCAAACTGTGCTGGATCGCTCTGACGCGCCACCCAGCCAGTCGCTTTCTCATTGGAGCCAAACCACTTCACCGGCTCCATGACCGCGACATCTCGCAGTTCCGCTGCCGGTACCGGTTCAGGTGAGGGTTTCACCACGCTTGCGTGCGCTTGGTCTTCAACGGCGACCTGAATCTGGGTAGCCGCCAGGCGATCAAACAGGTACATGTTGAGGCTGTCGATATCGGCCGCAGACAAGTTACGCGCATCCAAAGACTGCTCGAACACGGCGAGGTTGGTGGTATCACCGCGCGCAGCGGCTTCCGTGATTGCGTTTTCGAGAAGCCAGGCATGCATCCGCATCATAGAGGCGTGTGAGCGGCGCTCGTTGGTGAAGTCGAGCTTCGGCACAGCTGAAGATACCGCCCCAGACGGCAGTTTTACCCGCTCCCCTGTTGTCAGTGTCAGATCGCCCCGGGCGTTCGGTGCAGTCTCGACCTGCTCAGTGCTATGGGTAGCACCAGCATCAGCTTGATTCAAAGCACGATCGACTATGCGCTGGATGCGTGCATCGATTAAGGTGTTCTGCAGAGGTGTCAGTCCCCACTCAGGGAACCCGCCTACCGCCTCAAGGCCGCTGTTGTATTGATCGTACAGTGAGTTTTTCAACACCCACTGTGGATCAGCATAACCATCGTCCACAAGCGACTGGTACTCTTGGTAGAGAGCACCAGGCTTCAGAGCCAATCGCTCTTCAACCTGATCCAGCATGCGAGCAAATCCTGTCTCGTTCAGAGAGCTAGTCGCTCCGTCACGTGTGCCGCTCTCAACAGCCGCCAACTGATTCGAAATGCCACTGCCTGGCCTCAAGTCGGGGTACTCATCCTGTATGTGCTGCGGCACAGGAAGCCCCTCTGCTAGAGCCTTCTCAATCACATCACGATGATGCACCGGCGTTTTGATGCGCTCATCCAGAGTTTCAAGCTCCTCGGGGGACAGCGTGATATCCCCGTTGGCGGCCTTGCGGATCTGATCTGACGCAAACTCAGTGACCGAGAATGTTAAAAACATCAGTCTCTCGTGATTACGCACGGCCTCATTTGCTGAATGCTTGGTAAAGCGCGTTTGCCCGGTGTTTGGTCTGACTTTTTCACGCTCGGATTCCCACTCCTTGCGTGTCATTTCCCAAGGCTGCTTTTCCATCGGCATGCCCATATGGTCCTGATCATCACCGGTTGATTGTTGAGCTTGGGCATATTGCGGATAATCCTTTAACACAGCCTCCGGCAGTGTTTCGCCGCGGCGAAGCGCATTCTCGATCGCCATGCGGTGGAATTCCCGCACGTTTCGGACGGTAGGGCCCAATTCGCCTTTCTGGTGCATGCTGAGCATCTGGCTGTACGTCTTCTCCCACAAACGGAAGTCGGGCATCAGGTAGCCTTCTACCCCCTTCTCGTGCACGCCAATGAATGAACGCAGCCCGTCATACCCCTCGCGTGACACAAGGTCATCGAGTGCAACATTCGAAATGCGGCCCTCAGAGCTATGTTCCATCAGCAACTCGAACCAACGACGCTCAAGGCCTTCAATGTAACCACCTCGCAGACTGTCATCATTCATGTAGGCGTCCGCATAGATGTCACGCGCTATTGCCTGCTGAACCCATGCCTCACGGGTGAGTTCCCACGCCGGTTTAGGATCACTCATATCGACTCCTTGTGCCTGGGTATCAGCAGCCGAAGGGGTTTCTCTGGAGTCTGTTGTCTGATTCTCACCAACCTCAGACTCAGCCGAAACACTCTCAATCGTGGCGCGGGCTGGCGCAGGTTCAGCGTCAGTCGATTGGGTGGCAAGATGATCAAGTGGGCCCGTCTGCATCGGCACCGGCTCCGGCTTTGTATTTTGCAGGTCTGGCAAGGCGGCCGTCATCTCAGTTAGCCGTGAAACCTCAAGTGACCTGCCCAGTAGCAAACCATCGCTTTTACCGGACTGTTTCTCACCGGTAAGCTCGCCATACCCGCGCTGGGTCATATCATGCTCAGCCACGGTGAAACCATCCGTTGTCTGCTCAAGAATCGAAAGGCGCTCAATGGTGGCTGGGTTGATCTGGTCCTTCGGCTGCGGAATGTACAGGTCAAAGTAGCCTTCGCCGCCATGACGTGCCAACCGTCCGCGCAGCTGGTGCAAGCCGGTCAAACCGTGACGATCAGCACTAATGACCATCAAGCGGCGCAGGCGCGGCAGTGTCAGCCCGACTTCGATCACCGTGGTGGAGATCAAAATGTCAGCTTTGTCGGCTTTCATGTCCGCGATCACATCCTGCTTTTCCTGGTCACTCATCTGACCATGCAGCAGACGCACACGCCCAGGGAAACGTTTTTCCCATGACTCGTACATGGTGATTGCGGATTTACGCTCATCGGCCTCGGACACCGGTTCCGCATCATCACCGGAGGGCTGGTTTTCTTTCAGCGGATAGACCACCGCCAACTGGTGGCCGGCTTCAATGGAGGCAATAGCATCCTGAAACAGCTCGGCACGATCTTCCTGGTATCGCAGGCGGGTGTGCAGCGTTTTCTCCACATGCCCCTTAGTGAGCATGGACAGATCCATAACGCCAAACTGGAGCAAGGCTTGAGAACGCGGAATGGACGTCGCTGAAACCTCAAGCAGGTGACCACCGCCGGCCGCCATCTTTTCTCGCTGAGCTTTACTGAACTTGTGCTGCTCGTCGGCAACCACAAGATCACGATCGCCGATGGCGCGGTTTAATAACGCCGTGGTGCCCACCAGCACCTGAGTATCACGGAGGTTTTCACGCTTCTTGGTGTCACCGCTGACCAATTTGATATCAAGGTCAGGCCAATACTCCGCCATTTCACGGAATACCTGCGTGGCCAGATTGATGTTTGGCAGCATCACCACACAGCGAGCGCCAGCGTCTGCAGCCACAGCCACAGCAGTGCCATAGACAGCCGTCTTTCCGGTACCAACATCGCCGGACAACAGACGGCGCATAGCCACAGGCCTGCGAAGGTCTTCGGTAATTTCGGTAACCGCCTTCGATTGCTCATCCGTCAAGGGGTACGGCAAAGCGGCGGTGCGTGCTTCAAGCGCTTGCGTGTTCAGCAGCAGTGGCTCACGCACCACCTGTGCACCGGCCTCCTCGCGTGCGCGAAGCAGCATATCGGCCGCTGCAAGTCGCTCCAGCGCCTCATGCGCCTGCTCACCCTGTGTGATGGTCTCAGGTAAGTGAGCCATCCACAAAATGGACTCAATCGAGTTGAACTGGCCGGCGGCCTTCGCCAGCTGCAGCAGATGGGCCTCATCCCCTAAGGGCGCCAGCCGTTCAATCACTTGCTCGGCCGCCTCCGTCATATGCTGAGGAAGCAGTGCAAGCTGGCGCTGGCGCACCAGGTCAGGACCAATTACACCGCTTTTGCCCGGGTACACCGGCCGGGCTCGACCGGCCCAAGCCGTCTGGACAACCTCATCAAGCCGGAACTGTAACTGGCCGTTATAGGTATCCGTCTTGCCCTTCATCAGGTACCGTTTGCCCACCACCAAATCACGGGCCTGCCCGGTATCACCGAAGAGCGTCACGCTGGCCTGAACACCCCGGCCATCTTCAATGAGTAAATTAGCTCGGGGCGGGCCTTTTTGAAATTCAAAGGAGGGCTGTGACACCACGCGGCAGACCAGTGCCCCACTGGACTCAGGGCTCATGTCATGCAGGCTGTCGGTCAGAACAGAAAAATCGTCCCAACGGCGAGGCAGCAGAAGTGCAACCTTCCACGGCTCATCAACACCAAAAGCCGAGAGGCGTCCGATTGTATTTTCAGATTGGGGTATTTCTGCTGCAGAGGCCATGAACACCACCTTTAAATATTTGGTTTAACTGGCTATGATAATAGCAAAGCGGAGCGAGGCGTTCCAGAACATCGTGCACGAGGGCGCCGCCACAAAAAACCTTTTTCACAGCAGTGAGAGAACAGTGCATGGATACCTTTACTCAATCGTCCATCGATGCAGACGTGTTTGCACAAATGAAATCGTTTCAGAACTCCATAGCCATTCAGTCCGATCATCCTTGGAAAGATGCGGAGTTCGCGGACAATCATGATTACCTAGATCTGCGCGTATGGCGCGCGCTCACTCCTGAGAATACTGATGGCCAGCTCAGTCGATTTGAGCTCACCTACGATGTGAATGAGCGTACCATGTACATCTCGTTCAACCTCGGGGACGAGGGTAATCTGAACACCCCCGAAACCCTGGGCACCATCACGTCCGAATACCAGAATGCCATTGCCGCAGCGAAAACGCTGATCAACAACTGCCATCAGCTCAATATACCCATCCAGGGCTCAGGCATTATCGAAGTCTACAAGGCAGATCTGCATGCGGACATTCAAAGCGCGATTGCAGACTCGGTACCCGACCGGGTCGATATCGAGCTTGCTGAGCCTCAAATGGCCGGAGCGGATGCGGTGGATGTGCCTTCTTCTGATTCGACAACCCATTACCGTGCGCTTAGCCTCTCACGTGTGCGGGACGGGGAAATTATTGCGACCGATACCCTACTTTTTCCCGCTGACAACATGACTGAGGCTGTCACTGTAAGTGGTTTCATGTCGGACACCGTACGTCAGGATGAAATCCTAGTCCCTGAGGGTTTTACTCCTGAGGACGATGAGGATGATCTATTGGCAACGGCGCCAGCGCATTCTGTGCCGTCAATATCTTAAATCCACATGCCGCGATCCGATGGACGCGGCACTCAACCTCTTGAACAGGTGTACACATGTCGAAACCAGACCATCAACTCAATGCTGAAGAGCTGCAAGCCAAATACGAAGCGCTGGATACCAGCGAAGGATGGGCGCAACATCCTCGCTACGAACGTGAGGATTGGCAGCATGAAGCCGCTGAAGGCAACACTCAACTCGGATACTGGGATTGGGTTATGCATGCCCTGGAGGCAGAAGCGGTCGACGAAAAAAAACCTATGTCTACGCCAAACGAAGCCCAGCTTCGCGTTGAGCCCGCCATGGTCAACACCCTGCTGGCGGCGCTGCGATTCTACCAGGAAGCCGGCATGGGCGACCCTTGTAACCGCTCGGATCATATTCACGCTCTTGCAACCGACGATAACAACGATACCTCGCTGGATGATGAAGGTATCGATGAACTGTGTGAAGCGCTGAACTGCGGGGATCTGGCGCTGATGAACCCTCGCGTATCGATGCCAGACTGGCGCCCAGATGATGAGCTTCCACCCTCCCTTAAAGGAAAAACCGGCTCCATCGATATATCGAAGATCGCTAACGGCGACATCGAAATCACCAGCCCGCTGGGTGAAAAGACTATGTTCTCACTTGAATTCGATGCCGGTGTATCACGCATTCACGTATACCCGCCTGATGCGGAATCACCGACTGAATACAGCCATGATGAATTTGCCGTTACGATTGCCTCTATGCCAGGGGAGGTGCTTGTGCACAATCAGTACGGCAATGGTTTCCTCATGCAGATGGACGAAGAGAATCCTGTCCAGGCACCGTACTATGACGGGGATGAACGGCTGGAAAGCCTCAGCGCATCAGAATCAATGGTAGACAATGAAGACCCGCTGATGCAGACAAGCCAAAGCCCTTCACCCTCAATGTGACTGAGGAGGGGCGCACCGCTAGGTGGATAGAACAGTACTGTCTCACCTAGCGGATGCTCTTCATGATCACCCTCCCAAGGAAGGGGAACTATGAGTCACTTCTGCAACATCGTCTGCAGCGTGCTCACCATCTTTCACAGCCATCGATTGCCAAGTCGTCTGACCGCCTTGCTGGAGCTCAACGAAGGCATTACCAAACTTGGACCCATCGTTACGGCTTTGGTGATCCACGATCTCATAGCCCCGATCATCCAGATAGACATCGCGTTCCTGAATTTCGGCTGCGGGCTTCGCCAAACTTTGCCAGTCTGCGGTGGCGGCCTGAGGCGCTGACACGTGTTCATCGATTGGCTTGGCCAGCGACTGCCAACTGGGTGGCTCCGTTGGAGCAACAGCAGCATCTGCGTTCTTACCACCGATAAAGGGTTTATCAACCACATCCGTCGTCAAACTTGCTACCGAGAGCGGCAGTGACACGGCCATGGAGGCATCACCCCCTGCCAGGCCCGCTACGCTGTGCAGTGCGCCCCGTGCAACCGTCTGCCCGAATTGACCGGCCCGGGTTGTAGCCGGCTCATCGAACATACATCCGTCACCCACATTCGCTACGGCGCCTGCTGCGAGTGAGGCGCCGCTGGTGTACACTGCTACACCAATATTGGCCAGCTTACGCAGCGACAACCCTTCATTAAATGGGTTGATGGAATTGAGGGTATTCTTGATGCCCCCACCTACGCAGTTAGGACCCCCATCCTCTGAACTTGATGCGGACGATGGGGCAAACGCCTGATAGTCATCGGTTTGAAAGACATGACCTGCATTCGCTGTAGGTACTGGTTCGACCGTCTCGGCCGCCTGGGCTGCGCCTCCCGCCATTGCCCCCGCCACCGTGATGGCGATGGCCGATTTCTTGGCCGCATCACTCAACCGATCCAGCGTGCCATCCGGCAGCGCACCCGCGGTGATATCGCCGTTGCTCACGGTATAACCAAAGGCTTTCGCGGAATGAAGGTTTTCCAGTGTTTGTTCAGACATGGGACATCCCTTTCGGTATTTAGGCCACCGGCTCTGGGCTGGAAGGCGATGAACCTGTTGTATCCGAAAGGGTTGCAAAAGAGCGCAATGTGGCGTCCACGCCTGAAGATGAACTGGCTATTTCCTGGAACACATTTTGAGCTTGCGGACGTTTAATATCTGCCGGCACGCGATCGCTTGCATCACCGAAAAGATTAATCCCTGCCTTAATCACGTCCTTGATCATACGACGGTCACGAGAATCCTTTATACCAGAATCGCGCGCACAGTTATCAATGACCCTGTCAACTGCACGATCTACGATGCGCCAGCCCTGCGCATCATTGGTTTGACGCAGTCGATCCAGCTTATGAAGAGAAACCGAGCCATCACGATTCATGGGGTTGACCTGCTGCGCTCCGCTCCGCACTCCATCGTTCAGACATGAGGCTTCGGCCGTATCCATGCCGCCAGCGCTAAGCGCAACAATGACAGCCAGCCCTACCGCCGACTTGCGAGCGGCATCTTTGAGTCGTGATACCGCGCCCGTAGGCAAAGCTTCAACGCTCATAACGGCCTCTTTAACGGTATAACCCAATACATTGGCGCGCTGTGCATTCTGTTCTTGAGACATGTTGGAATCCTCTTTAACCCAAAGACGGTGATGATGTTCGAGATACATGGTCGACGCACTTGTTAGCGTCGTCATCGGCTTCTGATTGAGCCAGTGACTGCCAGGCAGCGGGTGACTCAAAGACACGTGAGAGCGAGGAGCCTTTACCATGGCGTTGCTGAAAATCAGGCCCAGCGGGTGAATTAGCAACAGTGACCCTCTGGGGTTGTCGACCCTCATGCAACGCAAGGAGCTCGCTGCGTCGAATATCGAACCCCTGCACAACTTCGGTGCCTGATTGCATCGGCCTGTCGTTGATCAGTGCACGCAACGGATCGATAGGTGCATACTCCAATGATCCGTCTGCAAGCGCTCCGGTGGGCAAACGATACTCAAAATGAAGATGAGAACCCGTTGATCTCCCGGTGGAGCCGATATCGCCGATGTAGTCACCTTGCTGTATGCGGTCACCTACTCTGAGATCAGGAGCGATGCTGTTCATGTGCATATAGAAGCTCAGGGCCCCATTATCATGTTCCAGGACCACATAGCGGCCTGCATTAGGACCTACCGCGGTGGTTTTTACCCGGGCATCACCCGCTGCCAAGATGGGCGTTCCGGCTGGAGCCGCAAGGTCAATGCCGTTATGGTGTGAACGCTGACCTGTTACAGGATGAATACGGTAACCAAACTCACTACTCAGCCGAAAGTCCTCGCCGAGCTCGCCCGTCACCGGTAACGTATGAAACACATCCTGACGCAAAGGGACACCTGTATCGGCATGATAGAACCCAGCCGAACCATCCTCACTCGCATATTGCACAACGGACAGCGTGTCTTCACCCTGCTGCTCAATTGAAAGCGAATGGATCATCTGCAGTGGGTTTGTTTGCTGCACCGACAGATCGGCGCTGTACGTCACCGTATCACCAGACTGTAGTGAACTGAGATCCGTATGCCATCCCGCCACACTGGACACCGCCGCAATGGCATTGCGATCCCAGCCAGCTGCAGTTGCGTCAGTATAAA
Organism: Marinobacterium sp. BA1; assembly: GCF_041155135.1. Classification (NCBI taxonomy): domain Bacteria; kingdom Pseudomonadati; phylum Pseudomonadota; class Gammaproteobacteria; order Oceanospirillales; family Oceanospirillaceae; genus Marinobacterium; species Marinobacterium sp. BA1. Next base: position 206,094 of record NZ_BAAFHC010000002.1, on the reverse strand, counting down.
ATCCCTGATCAATGGTTAAGGACACCATCGTCAATTCATCCGCCGGCACCGGCTTGTAGGGCGCAAGCTCAAGAGAAATCGCATTTCCCGCCCCATCACCGCCGTACTGCTTCATGAATCCTTCAATCGTCGCACCCGTCAGCGTTTCTACCGACTGTATGGCAGCATGCAGACTGCGGTCCATATCGGTTGCAGTATCCGAAGGCGCATGCCCACGATGGGCCTGTTGAACAGCTCTTCGCACTTCATCAGGGGTTGGCAAGCGACTTTCTGTGACAGCCGCATGATCGCCACGCATGCGCGCCTCGATTGATTCTTTGGAAAACCGGCTGGACGTTTTACCCTCTGCCTGACGCTGCTCAAAGGCAGCGTAGGCTTCCGGAGAAAAGCGAGGATTGGCTTCTGCCGGATTCACCGCCAGGCCTCCAGCGAGGGCAATAGACAACATAGATGTCGCTGCTGCAACACGAAGGCGATCAGTCGCATGACTGCGCAGACGGGGATCAGGCTCTGCCTGCAGGTGTCCGTTGTTCACTGAGTATACGACTACTTGCTGGAGATCCATGGAGCCCTCTTAATCAGTATTCAAAAGGGAAAAGCACCGTGCAATCCACGGCAACCTTACCGGCTTGCCGCCACAACTGGAAGGTACTTTGGTTATGACGCCCTGAACCAAAAAAGCATTCAGATCTCGTTTGTTCAACATCTAAAGACTCACATTCGAATAGGTTTATGCGTAACACCTGGCCCTTTGTGGGCTAGAGGGTCGTCACCATGTTCAATACCGGCTTCCTGGGTTGTAACCTGTGTCCGATTACGCATGTATTGAACGGCCTCGCTGAACGATTTGAACGTATCTGCCGCATCCGCTGACGGCATAACCTGCGTCTTCTTCGCCAACGCATGAAATGCCGCCGTATGGTCCGCCCCCTCTATGCGATTGACCCAGGCTACAATCTCTTTGGGTCGACCTTCATCCAGCACACGCTCTTCAATTGCCTGTAGCTGGTCTGCATTAAGATAGCGGAAGGCCACGTGGGCAAAGTCCATCTGATCTACGTAATGCTCAGACTGAGCAACGACATCAAATACACGATCGAAGTCGATGGTCTTATTCAGCAAGTCGTTATGAATCACGGCCGCTACGGCATAGACCAGGTGCTGACTCTCACCGCGTTCAATTAGGCGTTCAATACCCAGCTCTACCAGCTCAGGAGACAGCTTTACCCGCCCCTCAAGGTGAAGAATGCGTTCGATACCTTCAGGACTGCCGGTTTCGATGATGGTTTCGATGGCTTGGTTAACTGCATAGGGTGCGTTCTTAAGCACCCAATCAGAACTGAGTGCTCTGAGAGCGGCACGTTCATGGCCATCCGCCAACAGCGCCATAAGCACCGTATCAGCCGTATTACCGAGAACCTGTAGGTTGCCACGGTTAGCATCATCCACAAACTCAACCAACTGATCCGGTGTGGCAGACGCGATAAACTCTTCGACCAAGTTATTCTTGATGGACTGAAGTGCAGAATTTTCAAGTCCAGCTTGCTGGAGGTCACTTATCAACTTCGCCGCTTGGAGCTGCTCGTCGGGATTTCCGTTCTTGTGGTAATGATCAGCGGCCTCAGAGGTCATACTGACCAGCAGAGTTCGAAGCGCTGGATCAGCAACGTCACCTTGAGTGATGGCTAACGAGGCCAAGGGTAATACATCATCATACTGACCACGATGCAGGGCGGCGGCGGCTTCAATTGCAAAGCGTTCATTGAAGGATATCAAAGGCACTACCGGGTCCGTCACCTCCCCCCCTCCGATCAAGCCCAGCTTGGTTGCCATCCTGTGCATACCAGGCTGCCCAAAAACCGCATCGTAATGATCACTGCTCATTTCTTCAGTTTCAACGGACGTTGAATCAGTAGCCATCGGCAGTTGATGAACAACCGCCGTGGAAGCAGCTATTCCCCCTGCCACTGCAGCGGTCGCAAGCACAACGCCTACTGCATTCCGGCGTACCACTGGCGGAATTTTCTCAACCGCCTGTTTAATCATGCGATGAACATTAAATCGTTCGCGAGCGGACGCCAGGCATGCCTCACCATCTCGAATGGTTATAACCTGTCCCACATTGTAACGTGACGTTGACATTTTTTTACCCTCTTTTAATCAGCGACCGCTCGCGCGTATTATCGAAACTCCAGCGGGCAGCGCAGCAAACCGTTCTCAGCAACCAGGTAGAGATGGTCAGTTCCGTCAGGGAAAAAGTCCTTCTGGACGCCTCGGAACTCCATTAGTCGCATACGCTCACCCCTTTGGGATTCAACTTCGATAAAGCACGAACTATCCACTTGAACAGCCCGAAGCTTTTGTTCGTATTCACCCGGCACCTCAACCGGCATAGGATCATCGCCATGCGACATTAATGTCAGCGATTCACCTTCCTCGCCTTCCACCTCTAACGGAGCGAGGTGAAATTCCAAAAAAACACGAATGCCTTCTTCGTTAATTGAATACATTTTGCTTACCCTTTTTGATTGCAATGAACCGGCACGGGTGCGCACCGTACCGGGGTTTGAACTTTATCCCATGCCAGGACCATTGTTGGACTTAGTCTGCACCAAGTCTTCAGCCCGAATGGCAGTCTTACCATCCAGTGTCTGAGTCTCAAGGGCACCCAGATCCAAGGGACCGGACGCTTCACCCATATCGAACAGACTGGCATCCATTCCTGTAGCCTTCATGACGATCGATGCCTGCTCGATCGGATCCATCAGATCCATGATTTCAAGACCCTGGTGAACTACACCCAACATGGAGTCTGGTACGAGGTCAGCAAAACCCTCGGACTCCATCCCTGTCTGAACATTTTCAATGTCAGACAGCATATGATTCTGCGCCATATCGAAACCCGACCAGCGAGTCGCTGATACGGCTCCCATCAATACAGCCATGACTCACCTCCCACGCCTTTCGGCATCAACCTAATCGCTCACGCCAGTAACTCACGCGACACTCACAGAGTGATTATAGCCGAAAATATTTTACGGTTAAACCAAATCTGTTTATCTACATTGCCAAACGCTCCTGATGTGCACAGGCAGCAATAGGATCACCATCAAACAGGTCAACCTCTTGATCAACATTGGCTTGTTGGGACACCTCTAGCGGCACACCCAACACAATAGAAAGCCCCGCTGCCGTCTCGCCGATCTGCTGAACCAGATCGGCGCATTCCATCGGACAATCAGCAACAGTCTGGCCGTTGACGCTCAGAACACACCGCAACCCCTCATTATGCAGACTGATGACCGCTACCTGTGCATGCTCTTGATCCATCGCATGTCTCCTTTTTAATTGGTGGTTTGCTAATCGGTTATACCCAATATAGACTAAGCATCCATACCTACGCTAGTATTGCGAGACAATAAAACTGTATTGCGCACTCAAAAAGGAAACCACTTATGTTCAAAAAAGCCTATTTCTACGCTGCAACTGATATGGAGCAGTGGCCCGCACTTGACGATGAAGCCACGCTCAGCGAAAACTTGTCCGAAAAAGCCTTCAAGGACTGTTCTGCCGGAAGCGCTATCTCATACGGGTGGATTCCACCGTCACCGGCCATGCAGGATAATCAGTTCGCCCGAATGGTCGAGGGCAACGCCCTGATCACGCTACAGATCGAAGAGAAAAAAATTCCCGGCTCTGCACTCAAAAAACGTCTCAGCGATCGCATTTCTGAAATTGAGGCTCGGGACAGCCGCAAGGTCTATGCCAAAGAAAAGCGTGAGCTGAAGGAAGAAATACAGATTGATATGCTGCCGCGCACACACAGTACGTATACCACCGTAAATGCGTTATTGATGCCCAAACACAACGTGATCGTTGTAGAGCACACCAGTGCGAATAAAGCTGAGATGTTGCTGAACCTGCTTCGTGAAACCTTTGGCACCCTGCCCGTTGCCCTGCTGCAGCCTGATGTATCACCCGCATCGGTGATGAGTCAGTGGCTGGTAAATGAACAGTTTCCTGAGGAGGTGCATGCCGATGTACTGGGCAGCGTCAAGCTGACCCAGATTGATGCGGAGGGCACCAGCACGATCACCCTCAAAAATGCCGAGATCTTTGCCGATCAGGTCAAGGACTATCTGGCCAGCGGCTACGGCGTGACAGAAATTGCGCTGGCCAATGAAGATATGCTGTTTACAATTAAGGATTCGCTGGTCGTCTCCGGCATTAAGCCTACAGACGTACTCAAAGATGCCATGAATGCGCAAACCGAGGATTCGGATGCGGAAGGTGATGAGCTTCGCCTTGCAGCATTGGATGCCGACATCGTACTGGGGAGCGCTGCCATCGCTGGCCTCTACAAGCAAATCAACACCCTTTTCTGTACGGGCAGTTAACATCCGCCTGCAGGCCGCCTACCCGGCGGCCTTCTTCTCTTCCCTTAAGCCAGCCGAAACACCTTCCTCAGATCCACCCTTAACCACCGCCGGCGTCACCTGCGAGGCTTCACGCTGCCGCCAATCCGGTAACACACGGTCCAGACGCTCAAAAATATCGGGATGGGTCGACATCCATTTCCCAAGACCTGTGGCACGTGACAGAAAACCACTTTTCACACTGAACGGTTTCGAGAACATAAAGTGGCTATTGGCGGTCATCAGCACCGAGGAATGTCCTTTCTTTTGACGCCCGGCACTGTACTCACCATTTTGAAGACTGATCTTCCTCAAAGCGCCGGCGATGCCGAGTTGAGAACGCGTGTACTGAATGGCTGTAGCATCCGCTAAATGCTCTCGCTGCCGACTGACAGCCGCCTGTACCATGCGTCCTGCCCACACCCCCATCCACCCCAATATGATCAACAGGATACCGGCTAGGACGATCCTTGCGTCCCGCCGACTACCGCGCATCAGCAACTCCCCGATTAGGGCTATTGCCATCAGCCCTTTTAACAGGGCAAGAACGCGTATATTGAGTGTCATATCACCGTTGGTGATGTGACTGAATTCGTGCGCAATCACGCCCTGAAGCTCTGCGCGACTGAGCTGATCCAATGCCCCTTGGGTGACAGCGACAACAGCCGAATCCATCCGCTTACCAGCCGCAAAGGCATTGATCATGGGATCATCCAACACATACACACCTGGCACTGGGACGCCTGCTGCAAGTGCCACCTCCTGAACAATGTTCATGAGACGTTGTTCACTGGGATGATCCGGCGTCGTTATCAAGCGGGCACCCATAGACTCAGCCACCTTCGCGCCGGCCGCACTGCTGCCCAAACGTAAGTAGGAGATGACTGACGTCAAAATCATGATAACCATGATGCCCCAGATAACCGGGTGCATCGTCAGAGCCAACCAGAACGCATCGCGCCAAAACGCCACCGTTACCAGCCTCGCGTATGAAACACCTTGACCTGAATCGCCAATGGCACCGATAAAGATCAGCAGCGCACTGAAAAGCACCACTACGCCCAGAGAAAGCAACAATATCAATCCCACATACAGCGTTAATAGCTTGGCTGTTTTAAAGCGGGCCACGTCCTGGTGTTGAAAGAAATTCTGCATATATCACCCGTTTTTTTTGGCGTATTGGCGGCTCTTTTGGCACTGTAAAGATCACGCGTGTAGATGACTCGGTCATCTCCATATGGACACGGCCGCCTTTTTGCTCAACCATGCGACGCACCAAAGCCAGGCCAACGCCGGTCCCCATCTCATCATTCACGCCCAGCCGTTCGAACAGTTTAAAAACATCCTCATGCGCTTCTGGTACCGCCGTTCCATTATCCTCGAACACAAAGCGAACCCACCCGTCTTCTATGGGCTCAGATGTAATCGTCAGTCTCAGCACATCCTCCGGCTCCGCGTGCTCGACTGCGTTATCCACCAAAATATTGATTATTTGAGCAAAATAGTTCTCAGGAAAAAAAACGGACTCCGAACCGGCACGCCATTCGATCTCTGCCTCTATCCCGAGCATTTCCAGAACACGTGCCGACATACGCACATCCTGAAAGATGCGATCCGGATAAATGACCTCAGATGCGGATTCATGTTGATTCAGACGCATGTACCGTTGAAGATCGCGGCATAGACGGCTGATACGCTCTGATTGAGACTTTATCACCGATACCGATCGCTGTAGATCATGGTGCTGGCATCCGTCACACGCATTCGATAATTTAGTTGCATACACAATGAGTCTTCGCAGAGGCTCCTGAAACTGATGTGCTAACACCTGTGTAATACGGTCTGTGTCCTGCGCATGTTTCAAGAACCGGTCGCTCAACATTCGGTAACGCTGCTCAGCCTGACCAAGACGACGCATGAGTACCCAATAGCGGCCACCCAACATCACCAGCATGCACAGTAGAATGGCTGACAATGACTCAAACATCGGTATTTTTCACCTTACAATGCGCCCCGGCCGAAGGCCAATCGAACTCAAAACGCGTACCCGTTTTAAACCCGTTTGAGTAGCAACGAATAGAACCACCTAAGTGCGTAACAATTTTGTGGCAGATTGCGAGACCAATCCCCGTCCCCTCTTTCTCTTCACTTTGCCGAGTGAAGGGTTCGAACACCCACTCCAGATTTTCCGGCTCTATACCCATCCCATTATCCATCACGATGAACGTGACAAAGCCAGGTGCACGCGAAGGCTTCCATTGGATATTCAGTACGAGCGTATGGCCCGCACGGTATTTGATGGCATTTTGAACCAGGTTTTGGAACAGACGCAGGAGATCAGAAGGCTGGCTCATAACCAGTGGCCATGGGCCGCTCTGAATCCTAACATCCGCTCCAATCTCGGACAGTTCAAATGTCAGCAAGCTCATCACCTCTTCCAGCGCATCACGGCTGCAGAATGACTCTGTCACGGGCGGCCGAACCCCGCCGACACGCGCGTAGGTCAATAGGTCTCGCAGGATTGCGTCCAAGCGGATGACGCTTTTGAATACATGCTGCAGCAAACTATGTTCATCATCGTTTAGTCGGCCACCTGCTTTCTTCCGCAAAAAATGGAGGTACGTGTTGATTGAAATAAGCTGCTGGCGTATGTCGTGAGCCGCAGCGGACGAAAAACGTTCCAGCTCTTCATTCGTTTGCTTGTAACGGTCAACCTCGCTATGAGCCGTATAAAGCGTCTCTGCATACTCGTTGATGACTGACTGAAGCTTTCCTATTTCACCGTATCGCTCGACCGGTATCGGTTGCCGATCGCCTTTAATCTGCTCACGCATCGCTTGAATAGTATTACGTACTTGCAAAGTGAACTCGCGGCTGTACACCATGGCAATGAACCACATGACCGTCAGCGAAACACCCAGAATCACCATCATCTGCTTGAGCAGGAGATTTGCAAGGCCTACCTCAGCCTGCTCAGGTATTGCAAAGGCCATATCCCACCCCAGTGCTTCGTAATGGTACACATACATGACGGATGCGGCGTTCATGATCTGATCATCCAAGGGGCCAATACGCGTCAGCCCTTTAATGCCCCCCCCCGAATCAAGATGCTCAAAAACAGGGTTCAGCCAAGTGTTTTCAGCGCGTAGAACATCATCCGCTTCCGGGCAGTCACAATCAGGCTTGGTGAATCGCTTAAATTTCTCGTCCGGATACGAAATAATTCGGTGCGCTTGATCAAAGACCAGAGCATATCCATCTCGACGCTGGGCAAACTCATTGAGGGAGCGGCGAATATCTTCCAGGCCAACATCCACTGTGACTACACCGAGGAAGGCATCAGCGGCATCATACATAGCCACCGAACATGTAATCATACGCATCTGCGTGAACGGGTCGGTATACCCGGCAGACCATTCACATTGCGCGGATTTGTTCATCTTCGGTGGCGACACCACCGTGTACCAGTAGTGACTCCAGTAACCCAATGGGTCGTCCTTATATCCGTGCACACGCTGAAATTCACCATCAACATAGCCCCAAAATAGGGGCTCCTGAGGATCAGCGCCAGATGAACCGGATCGTGCCGGCCAGAAGCCACCTCCTACAACAAAATCACCTTGTCGGCTGCGCAACAAAATAGGCAAAAGCGTTTCCGCAAGATCGGACCCTGCATCCGCCGCCACGACGCCGGCCATCGTTTGCGATAGCAGCCCAACTTCAGCAAGCCGGGCATCCAGATAGGCAAAGATCACCTGCTGGTTATCATTCAGGGTGCGTTGTTTCTGCTCCACGATCATCGGGCGAATGATGAGCGCTACAGCAACCCAGGCAAGGATCAGGGTGACAACCATCGCTATTAAGTAGCCCATTGTCACACGACGGGAGAGTCTTGAAAGAAACGGCATACGGTTGCACCACGCTTTGAGAGTATTCATACGATTGTACCCAAAGGGGTGGTCTACAACACGCAGGAGGCGTACCACATTTTGTTGCCTTTTGAGGTACGCCTGATATCCATCAAAAGGAGACGCGGGGCGCGTCCTGAATGACTTTCCGATCGGCCATTTCAAGAAGGGCGGCATCATCCGCAAAACCAAACATGCCTGCCACCATGACCGCGGGGAAACTCTGGCGCTTGGTGTTGAACATCTGAACACTGTCGTTATAGGCCTGTCGTGCAAACGCCACCAGGTTCTCAGTATTCACCAGCTCTTCCGAAAGCTGCATCATATTCTGACTGGCTTTTAAATCCGGATAGGCCTCCATCACCATGTTTAATCGACCTAGTGCCGCACCCAACATGCCCTCCGCTTCACCCAATTGAGCCATGACGGCAGGACTGCCTGGATTCTGCTTGGCCATCGTCAACGCCCCCATCGCCTGATTGCGCGCTGAGGTAACCGCTTCAAGCGTTTCCCGTTCATGCTGGAGGTAGCCTTTGGCCGACTCCACAAGATTTGGAATCAGGTCGTAACGGCGTTGAAGTTGTATGTCGATTTGGCTGAACAAGTTTTTATAACGGTTTGCCAATTTAACCAACTGGTTGTACGTGATGATCAGAAAGATCGCCAATAGGGCTACGACACCCACAATTATCCATTCCATCTGAAGAGCCTCTCTTTAATGGTATTCGGATTATTAGGTTGATATATACATTGAAATTAGAAAATGTGACTCTGTGTCTTGGAGTAGCAAAATTGGTTATCACCGACCCGTTGCATAGCTAATGCAGATAAATCATTGTCAGCCAGATGGTTCTCAAACGCCTGCCGCACAAGCTCTGGATTATCCGTGTCAAACGATACGACGATTACTCCACCTTCACCGATTTGCGAGTTTGTGAAGACGGAGCCTTCCCCAGAGATTCCTTTCAGAAGATCAGGAAACGGCCCTGCGTCTCCTCTATTAAAATGTGCTATTACTGTGATCATAATACCTCCAACGGTTTAAACCGGATTTTACTGTTGGCGTCAACCTAATAATCCGAATACCCCTCTTTAATAGAGGAGGGGGGGGTTAACACAGCACAGGCAGCAACGTGCGAGCAAACTGGTTAATCGCAGACTCCAGTTCCATCTTTGTGCCGTTGTTGTCGATTACGTAGTCCGCTTCCGTCATTTGGGGATGCCGTTTTCGTTGCGGGTTTTGATTGCCATCGAACTGTCCTTATCCCACTGCGGGCGTCAGGTGTGTGTTGGCGCCAGGCGCCAGCGGGTCAAATTCATCTGCGCCATCCGCTTGTCGCGGGTTGGCTTGTTCTTTCTTCCACTTGCTCAACGTTGTCCCCTTCGCCTTTGCCCAAGCCTGAAGCTCTTTTTTAACGTCCGGCGTGACTTCGGAAATACCCACATCACCATACTTATCATACCGGTATTCGATCTTACTGAGGTCGGAATCGACAAAATACGTAAGTCCATCGTGGTGCCCCAGACAACGTTTTCGGTCACCCGGGATAGCCGCTTCAGCGAGCATTGAAATGTTCCCGTTGTCCGCCGAGTAATAGGCTTCCGTTTTGCGAATCGCCGAAAGAACTTTATCCAGAACCTGGTCGGCTTTTGCATCGAGATCGACCACACGGGTAATGACTGTCTGTTTCAGCCCCTCATAAACCTCATGGCCCTTGACGGTGAACGACGCATCGAACCCGTCTGGACGATCAATACAACCGCTGCCAAACCATTTGTAGCGCCGCCCTTCGTCATCACGAAAAATGTGCAGAGTAGATTGACCGTACGCGTGGAAAACATTCATCGTTTTAACGGTATACAGTCGCATACGCTTAACGCGACCACCCTCCTCAACCCCGTCTAGGTATTCATTCTTGGTTGCCATGCGCTCGCGCATAGCAGTCAGGTGCTGAAGGTAACTGCCAATGATAGAGGCGGCCAGTCCTGCTTCCTTCTTCAGATCGCACCAGCCATCTTTGATGATGACCGCCACATTGCCCAGATATTGGTTATTCGGATCCTGCTCCGCTCGCTCAGCCATGTAATCCAGTGCTGCCCGGACCTTCTCCCTCAATTGCGGCATCGCGTCATGATAGGCATCCCGCAATTTGCGTATGCCGGGAACACTGTTGCGAGCAAACAGTAGATAATCCGCTTCCTCGACTGTCGCAATTTTGTCGATATCGTCCGCCTGGCTTCTGCTGATATAGCCGTATTTGTCGGCCATAAAAGCAACAGCCGGCAGGTAGTCCATCAGCGCCATGCGGGTACAGGCCGAGTCGGCACTTGGGTCGTCTTCAAGCCACGACTCAGACGCGTTGATAAAAGAGTAAATAGACTCAAGCGCAGTCAGTCGCCGCAGCATCAGATCGTCACCGAGAAAGTCATTCACGCAGCTATTGCCCACCTGCAACCACTCACCGGTATCAACGTTCTGCAGCAACACAAGCTCTTTACGTGCTCGATTCGTTTCGCAGTGATCACAACCCGAACCGCACGTCGTGAATTCCGGAGGCAGTGCATTGTTATCGGATTGAGCAAAGGGTGACATTCTGAACGTGGGCTCAGAGTGCTCCAGCGATTTAACGCCCATGAAGCGCCAGCCCGCCAACACAGGCAAGCTACCTGTCAGTTCGTACTCGGTGCCCTCATAGACCAACGACGGCGTTTCCGAACCCCTAGAGCCAAAGACAAGTCCATGCTCATCAAGCAGCACCGGTTGCAGCACATTGGCCTTACGATCATCGTCGACTTCCTGCGCATTGGAAGATGCAGAAGGTCGCATTAACTTGGCTGAACGCTGACTGCTGATCGCCAGAGGGTCGAGCCCCAGTTTCTCGCAGCGCTTGGCCATCGAGCGGATTTGAGACTGGAAGGCATCATCACGAAAAGATGGCACTACAAAGCGAATGTTGATCTTTTCAGTCATGTTGACGCACTCCCAAGTGAATAATCGTTATACCTTTGCAGTCCGGGCCAAGAGCAGGTCTACCAACAACTGCGACCAGCTCTCCAAACGCTCAAGGCCAGCCAGCTCTTGCAAAGACTTAAAGCCCAGGAAGCGAATGGCCGGGTCACGGGTTGAAATAGCTTCGGTTGCAACAACGACATCCATCGGGATGCCGGCGTGCACCGCATCAACCGCATTGGCATTAAAGATAATGTGCCATTCCACCTCTCGGATTCTGTCGATCCGGTTATCACCAAGCAGTTCAAGCTCTTCCTCAAGCTTGCCAAGCAGTTCAAGCTCTTTCTCAAGCTTGCGCCGTGCAGCGCGTGCAAGCGTGGCATCCAGATCCAACACACCGGTATCCGAATCAAAAACCAAATCCACCAGATCCGTGTGCCAGCCCCAGCCGATACTGAGCTGACCGTGCAAGCCCGCCTCATTACCGGCTGGCAAACGCTCATAGAGCGCATAGCGATCGCCACAGCGAACCGTGGCATAGGTGATCAACTGCCGGTTTGAAGGGTCAGCTTCCAACTTAGCCCGTTGGGCAATAATGACGTCTGCCCCCAGCAGCGGGGCCCATTCGCCCTCAGGATGAAAGGTGGACGCCGGCATCGCCAGGATGTGTTCTTGATGCTTTAACATGACCACCTCAATTCAGAGTCTGGGGAGAATAGTTGAACGCACTGCGCGGTGTGAAATGACTTCCAATGCGACGCTTCTGAGCCAAGAACCACTCCTCCCAATCACCTTCGCACTCCTCATCACAGAATTTGCGCTCTTCCCGTAGGGGGTCGTTGCGCTCGAACCACTCCCCGCAATTGTGGCACCGGCAAATCGGTTTAAGGGCATGCGTACCCGATGCTGAACGTACAGCTTCAATTTTGGCAGCAAGCAGTTGCTCTTCGTTTTTTTGAACAATTTCCAGCGTTCTTTCGTCCATTATACAACCATATGCAGTTTAATCATTTAAAGAAGAGTGCCATGTGTGGAGGTCAACTTCAATGCATTCGAGATTTCATGTGCGCTGGCGCACAACGTCCACCAACCATACTCGCTCGTTATCGGAAAGTTCTGTGTTGCGATCAATCTCAGCGAATATCTCACTATTCGATTCTGCACAATTCAGGAGACCATGAGCGATTGCGAAACGCTCACGCGTCACCACATCGCTCAGCACCGGGATGTTATTCGATCGGGCCAGGACGTGGTAATACTCAACCCATGCCTCGGCCGGCACGTCGCCGCGGCGAATCAGTTCTAGCGCCGGGGATCTATTCGTCACCAACCCGTACAGATTGGCTGCCAGTATCACATCGCGCCAGCCACCCTCTGCAATAAGCTTTTCCAGCAGCGGGCGCACTTCGGTACCAATGAAATGATGTCCTCGGTTCAGCAGGAATCCCCTTATCTCATCCACGGGGTGGTGCTCTATGTGCTTGGCCAGCGCCCGGGTAAAACCGCACAGCTCGCCCTTGCAGGCACTGTCTAGCACCAACAGATCACTCATGGTCAGTGAGTCGTCATGCGCAAGGGCCTGCGTAAACGCTTCAGCATCAAAACCAATGCCAAAAAAATCCGGTTCAATTTTGAAGGTATTCAGCATGTACGGCAGGGTTGCCTCGGTCAACAGATCCTCTTTCCATGCGCCTTCTACATCAAGCATCGCCTTAGTCATTCGTTCAGCCGCTTTGGCAGGGAATGTCGGCACGCGTGAAAACACAATGATCATGCGCGCCGTATTGCGGTCGGAAAGCGGACTGTCATCAAAAGCGGCCTTCACTAAGGGTTCAACATCGACACCAGGGAGGGCAAAGCACATGACAATATCGAAAATATTGCCATCCCTCAGCACTTGCGCGACAACGTCATGTACGTCATCAGGATTATCTATTGCAGCAAGTATCTCGTCTCGGTATCGACCCCGCGAATCAGAATGGTCACACATACGTACACGCCTTCTTAGGCTGCGTGAGTTGCAACACCGTGCGCGGCTATCTTAAAGACTCAGTCCCTCAAGATCCGCGATTGTAATTGTCTCTGTGTGATCGCTCGGATGTGCATCAAAATGAGCCTTCAGCTCATCGTAGCCACCGATCAGCGTAGCTCCGATAATGACCTGGGGTACCGCCTCAACCAGACGATTGAAGCGCTTAAGAAAGCGCGCCTGAAACGCGGCCTTGTCGATATCCTGGCCCACGACGATTTCATCGTAGGACACCCCGTGTGCCTCAAGCAGTGCCTTGGCTTTTACACAGTATGGACAACGCTCTACGCGACTATAGACAACCGTTTTCATTCCCTTTCCTCAAGCGATTTTCCAGATCAGAACCCGCTACTCGACTATTGATAGCTGTTTCACGCGCGGCATATACAGTTTCGGTTTGGCGCGATCTGTTTTGCCATCGCGAACCTCAACCAAGACACCATCCCGCTCCTAGGACCATCCATCGAACATGCGGGCATGCGCTGGAAGGTGCTCATCCGCATAGCGACAAGGAGACGCTTTCATCCGCGATTGACCTTCAGGGGCAACCGCCACCACAACGCCTTCCTTGGTCATGGCGCCTCCAAAATTGACTTTAAGCTTGTTGAGCTGACGTATCAGGCCCGATTACCACGAATTTTGATTTCAACACGGCGATTGGCCGCCCGACCTTGAGCCGTATCGTTACTGGCAATAGGATGACGCGTACCGTAGCCCCGAGAGTCCAGCCGCAAGTGGCTCACTCCGACAGAGTTAAGGTAACGTGAAACGCTCAGTGCGCGGTTTTCTGAAAGACGCTGGTTCAGCTCAAACGAACCTGTGGAGTCAGTAAAACCCTCAACCGCCACCTGTGTGCGATCAAACTTTTTCAATACAACGCCGACCGAATCCAGTACAGGATAGAATGCGGGATCGACACGATCGCTGCCGGTCGGGAATGTAATATTGCCCGGCATAATCAGACGGATGTCATCGCCCATGCGCTCCACACGCACACCAGTGCCTTCCAGCGCATGGCGCAGCTGCATCTCCTGCTGGTCCATGTAGTAGCCGATACCACCACCTACTGCGCCGCCGAGCAATGCACCCGCCAGGGCGCCTTCATTTCGATCACCTTTGCCGGCGGCCGCGGCGCCCAAGATGGCACCGCCCAGAGCCCCAAGGCCTACACCTTTTGCTGCCTGTGAGGTCTTTTCCTGCTGAGTGTACGGATCAAGCGTGGTACAGCCACCTATCATGAGCGTTGCGGCCAGTACGGGAATCATCAGCTTTTTCATAGGGAGCTTCCTTGTTGTCGTGACAGGTTTCGCCGTTGCGATATACCCCAAGGATAGCGAATTTGAGATGGGTGTCAATATATTTGATGCACTCATATATATTTTGCGGTAGCCGCTGGATACTCGGATAGATTCCGCCGGAAGCCCTCCCTGGCCTCGTTTGCAACTCCTAACCGAAGGGCAACTCTGCACCATCACAGGGCCTGATCCATCGTATTTGTAAGCTTGTAGTTCTCAATTTCAAGCTGTATGAACTTCAGTATATAGCCATCAATGCTCTCAATTTTCAGCAAGCACAGATCGACCAAATACCGGAAGTCATCAATCGTGATTCCTGTTGTCTTGCGAAAGAGGTCATGCTTGGTTTCGATCAGCACCTGCTCCATGTTTTCTTCCGTTGCATCGGTCAGGTACATGAAGATCGGTATGCGTGATAGTAGCGTTCGCAGCAGTTCTCGCACTTTCTCCCGCTCGCTCTTCAGTTCCTTTTCGGCCTTATCGAGGTCCTTGTCTTTTTTCTTCTGCTCTTTGGGTGTCGGCGCGTCCTTCGTCTCCAAGTCCTTCACCTTCTTGTCGTTCACGTCCAGATCAATCACATTGGCATCGGAGTCCTGCATGTCCTTATCCGAGGCGCCGTTGTATTTGCGGAATAATTTAATCCGATCGAAGATGTCCTGGCAGCGCTGTTGAGACTGAGGTATCGCATTTATCGCCTCAATCGTGTCACGGGTGACAACCACGTTCTTGCGCTCCATAAAGCGACCGCCAAGGCCCTTCGCGTCAATGCCACTGCGGTCAAAGGTCAGCAGTGAGAAAACGGTCCACCAGATCCACCTCTTCGATGAGTCCGAACTGGAAGCCTAGATCGATCAGCTGCGGGATCAGCTCCCGGACGATGTTGAAGTCGCTGAAGATGAGGCGCCTGCTGCCACGTCTGCACCCAAGCGCCGCCAGCGTGGCTTCTCTGATAATCTGCTGCGTGAGCGCATCGAGCTGTGCCTCAGCGATGAGGAAAAAGCTGGGGCAGTGAAAACCTTCTTCACCAAGGTCAAGGAAGAGCTGGAATACATCCCGGCTCAGCTCAAAGTGCTGGAATACTGGCAGGAAAAAGCGGTTTTCGAGGAGAACGGCGACGAGCGTATCGTAGCCGCGGCTCGCCCGACACACCCGCTAGGCAAATGTATCGCCACCCCGACCCTGCTGGCTTACCTGATCACTTCGAAATACGCCGATGGTCTACCGCTGTACCGGCAAGAGCAGATGCTCAAGCGTCTGGGCCATGAGCTGAGCCGCACCAGCATGGCCCACTGGATCATCCGTCTGTATGAAGTGTTCAAACCGCTGATCCACCTGATGCGGGAAGTGCAGAACAGCGCGGCCTACCTGCAGGCTGACTATCTAGCGTCCTAGCGTCTGTACTGCTCTTTGCCGTAGGCTTCACGAGCTACTGTTGCGGGGAAAGCACCCCGCGTACTCTGCATACATACTGCGTAGATCACACCGCCTTCGGTATTGTTGGGCACGGCTTTCAGCCATTCATGTGTAGGCTTTCCCAATGGCCAGTCGTAACCAAACTCACGCACTTTGGCCATAAATTCATCAATGTTGTGATGTCCCTTAGAACCAACGATGTAGGTATTAGTACCCCAGTTTTCGATCTTCAGCGGGTGTTGCTTGGTTGTCATGGCTTGTGTTCCCCTTTCCGTTGTTTCAAAGTATGGTGATGCCCGTGAAACTTGCTGCCGATACAAAGCCTGCGAAAACGGTCATTGCCGCGTTGAGAACGGCACGTTGAGGCTCACCCTTTCGCCAGTCCGAAACCCCGCAAATCAGGCAAAAAATTGCTGCCAAAGCACAAATAATCCCAGTAAACACCCTCTCACCTCCTTCCCGTGGTTTCGTTACACTTCCGCAGAGCCCGACCGGCAGGCCCGGGGAAGTAGGCCGGTATCTGGCCCAATCAAATCATCACATGCTTGGGCTGTGTCCAGCTTTGCCATCCAGTGGCTCCAGCGCAGTTGGCGCTTCTTTTGGATCGTAGAAGGACTCGATATTGTCCTCCTGGCCATCGTCAACCCAATCAGGACAAAGCTTGCGATAACGATCAATTTCTACCAGGCCACATTCTTTGGCGTTTTCTTGAAATTCACGCCAGCTATTCCAAGCAGACTCACCACCAATTGTGATAAAACGGTCGCTTGAGGTAGACCAAAAGCAAAAGCGACAACCTGTTCCTTGATCCCGGATATCAATAAATCGAATCATGGTGAAACTCCTAATCCTTCATCCCCGTGGCTTCATTGCTAAATGTGACTATGCTAACCGAAGCCGTTTTTTTCGGCCGTTATCAATCACAATTACTTCATTAAACTGCCGCTTGACCGGTGACCCTTTCTCGACGCAGCTGACGGAGCCGTAGCATACCAAAACTTGTTCATTTGTCTGAATAACCACCTTATCGCTCCCCAGTAATCCGCCATCGATGATTTCCACACTTTCAGCGAGGCCGCAGGATTTAATGCTTTTTGCCCGATCAGCTTCTTCAGCTGTTCTGAGTTCGGCCCAGCTGCCATAAATGGCTCGTTGAGAAAGCCGGAGCAGAACCATGCTCACCAAGGCAGTACACAGTGGTATGCTCATTCCACGGGCCGCTTCAGATAAGTCCAGAGATAAGAGCTTGAGACTGTAGGTAGCTTCACCAAAAAGGGCCTGGGCAAACAGATCCGCTGGTGTAATAGGCACTTTGCCAAACCAGACCACCATCATCCCTATAATGCCGATTATATGCACCAGAAAAGCAGCAGTTCGCAGGTATGCCGACAATTTATTGTTACCTTGCTCCGCGGTTGATAACGCCATCATGTGCCACTCCTTTCCGTGGTTTCTTGTTTAGATTTCTTTTTCGTCGCCAGTTGCCCAAAAATAGAGCCCTAACGCGGCCAAGCCAACCATTGCTGATCCATTACACCAAAACAAAACTGGCATTTTTTCAGTCGTAGCCAGGTCAAACATGATCGGCATACCACACGCGAATGCCATAACCAGTAGAAGAGTCGACAATTTCATAACCTGCCCCCCCCTTTCCGTTTAAAGTTGGCCCTGGAGACCGTTATGCTTCAGGCCCGCCTCAAACTGCAGCAGAGCCCTTCGCAGCTTTGAGCGGTCCAGATCCTGGCCACGCTGGGAAACAGACCGGCGATACCCTTGGACAAACCGCTTTGCAGTTGAATACTTCATGGACACTCCTTTCCGTTTATTTAAGCCACGCCGTGTACGTTTGGCTTCCCTGATACCCTGGCAAGTACCACACCATCTTTTTCGGCGCCACCGAACCCCAGTTCGCTCTGACGCGCCCCTTCTGCGTCAACTACCTGAAGAGCCGGATCACCAATAGTGACCAGTTCCAAGCGATCCGGACAGGCCGCAAGCGTTCGTTGCAGGCGTTCGATCCATTTTTTCTCGGCCGTTGTCAGTGGCGGAACTCTCAACTCATCTTCGCAAGTAAAATAGACAGGCATGGCGGCATCCCTCTTTCCGTGGTTTCGTTACTGTCCACCTCGATCCAAGCAGGCCCGTAACGAGTGGTCATCCTCCCGCACACCCACATGTTCGATCATTCTCAAGAGAACAGCTCGCGCAAAATCAGGTGCATTAGCTTTGGCATCCTCAATGGAGGTGTAATCAGTAGGATCTGCAAAGTCCAGATAGGTTAGCTGGTAGGTTCTGCCATCATCATTCAGGCAGACCATCATTTCCTTCCCTTCCCTTTCCGTTGCCTTAAGCTTTTATGCCTTGCAGCGTGGTTCGCACATGCAATGATTTAACGGCATGCCATGGTCATTGATCAGACTCAGCGCTTCAGTGCTTGCAACCAGCATCTGGTGGATATCAGACTGGGCTACCGGCACACCACCAGCCCAAGTCGGACGTTTTCCTTTCAACCACTTCAACCGGTTCTCGTGGTGGGCTTTACTTGCAAGACGCTGAGTTTCTGCCATTCGCTGTGCTGCGTTCATAGACTTCCTCTCCGTTTATTCTGGGTGCTATTTAGATCTCAGGGCAGGTTCCGAAGGAACTTGCGGCCCTGTTCAAGCCATTCCTGCACTTCCGAATAGTTGCCCTGATCAAGAGCTGCGAAAACGTGCGCTATACCCGAGACAGCATCCTCTCTGCTGATTACGCCTGCTTTGAAGTCATCGAGGGCATGTCCCAGGAAAGCATCTAAGTTAGAATGATCCCTTTCCGTTAACTGAGGTTTGTGCATTTTTCGTATCCCTTTCCGTTGTTTCACGATTGAATCAGATTATCGACGTACACTTCCCGGCAGGCGGCATCAATGTCAGCTGCGCGCTTGGCTTCGGCCTGGCGCTGGGCTCGGGAATTCCAGTGTGCTCGCATCGCTTCAACCTCGCCCAGCGTGAACACGCGACCTTCTTCCTGCACCCAGTCCCGGTACTGGCGAATATCGTCGTCTTCAAGCCAGTCCTTGATCTCCAGACACGCTTCGCGATCAGCGTCTGAAAGAGCTGCAAGCGCTATCCGCGCTTGCTTGATGCGGTCTTCCTGCTTGCTAAGCCATGCGACGACAGCAATAATCCCCGCAACGCCGCCAGCAACACCAAAAGCAGCCGCAACACCAACAGCAACAGCTCCACCACCAACATCAAAAGCAGCCGCAACACTAAAAGCAACAGCAACACCAACACCAACAGTAACCCCACCACCAGCAGCCGCAACAGCAGCCGCAACAGCAGCAACTACAGCGCCAACTGCACCAACAGCAACACCCGCAACAGCAGCAACAAATTGACCCCACGAGAGCCAGCCCCAATGGGCGTTCCCGGCGATGGCGGTCAAGAACACAATGGCTGCTAGAGCTACCAACATCCATGTGTGAACGTGGAGCCGACGCTCACCCGACACAATCTGTGCCGTCAGCGCTTCACGCTTCTGTAACAGTTCCAGTGCAGACAGCGGCTTTTGGGTGATATCGAGTTGTTCAGCCATGGTTTATGTCCTCACTCTTTCCGTGGTTTCGTTAATTGTTGGTCCATGTAATCAGTGCTTTAAGCCAATATTTACCTTTCAGTTGCCAGATCAGGAGCAGAGCACCCATCGCAAAACATGCAATGGAGAATAGCCACATCAGCTCCTCAAACAGGCCGCCGGGAGCGTTCAGCCCTAAGAAGACCGATACGCAGATTGCAATAACACCAACAGCTGAGACGGTCATTTTTACCCAATCAAGCATCGTCCAATCCCTTTGAGTCCTTCCCGTGTCAATCGACTTGCTCGATGGAGGTAACGGTACCGTCCTCGATCTGCTGTTCAATGAGGGCCCGAGCTTCCCGAAGCGAAGGGGCTGTGACTTCAACCTCTTTATCCCAAACATTCGGGCCAATACCGCCTTCAATGGTAGCGAGAAAGTTTAGGCCCCGGCTCATACCTGTACGTGTTGAGGTCATCATGGTTTGGTGTTCCATTAGATCGTTCATTCCTGTTTGCTCTGACTGAAGACGCCCGCTCAATAATGGCAGGCTGACCATGACTTCAATCAACAAGAAAAGCCCGCCCTTAATGCAATCAATAAAAGGCTGACCAAATTTGACTTGTCGTAAAATCAACCATGCGGCAGCTCCTGTCGTGACCCATAGCAAAGACAGAAAAAGAAACCATGCCCCCAAATCTATTACGTTATCCATTGGCCACCCCTTTCCGTGGTTTCATATTCCATCGATACATGACTTTGCTTCTTTGAGTAGCTGGATATCTTCGTCGGATTCAGCCGCTTCAATTAACTCCTCAAACCCACCAGCCTGGGTCACAATATCCTCGAACTCGGCGTAGGTAGCCGGCACCCTTCTAAGAGCGAAAACGACACCTCTTCGAAACATAACCCATTCACAATCAGTCATGCACACCCTCCTTTGAGGCTTCTGTTTCTCTGCAGCGCTCTAGAAGCCGCGACATGACTTGACCACCAAGCGCAAATCCGATTATGAAGGGTGCAGTCTGCAACACCTCGATGCCTATAAGACTGAAGAGCAAATGGACTATCAATCCAGCGAAGACGCCCGTAAAAACTCCAGCATAAATTGCTTTTGATTTTGTCATGCCAGTTCCTATCTGTGTTATTCGACTTTCTCGATTGACGTTACGGTACCGTCCTCGATCTGCCGCCCAACCAGCTCCGGTGCCGGGCTTATGCCGATTCGAGTTGAGCCCCATGAAGACTTATGATCTCTAGCTGTGTCAAGGTAATCGCATGCAGCAAATAGAAGCTCTATCTCCAAGGGGCGCGGCTGTGATTTATGGTTGCACATAATGCCATCAGATCACCTGTTGCTGTTAGTCCATGCGCAACAATATCACCCATAAGGGTGATATTGTCAAGATGTATATCACCTCTACTTGTGATATTTTGCCGCACGCTTTGCCCACTCATCTTTCTCTCGCAGATTGCTGATCAGCCTGGAGAGTGAGTGCTGCTCAACGCCGTGCTTGCGGGCAACCTCACTTTGATTGCCGCCGTTAACAAGGTACTCCCGAGCGGCCTCACGGACGGCTTCTGAGCCCTTTGTCTTGCGAATAGCCTCTAATAACAGATCAACATACTCGGCGGGTGTATGGCCCTTTTGAATCATCCAGTGTTGCCTTCAAACAGTTTGTAAACGGCATCAGAATATCACGGATAGCGGTGATTATCACCAATCCAATGCAGGCCAAAGCCAATACCCAGCTCAGCGAGACTGATTCCGGCGAAAGTGAGGCTCCCCTGCAGCAGTCTCATCACTGCATCGATCATGCCTAGGCCCTTGCTGTTTTGGCCGTTGCCTCCTAACGATACCTTGGATAGGGATACTCCGATCTCAGCACATCTGCATCCCAAAGCACCTCAAACTCTGCGAATTCCGGGTCAGGAGGGTTGTTGGGCAAATATGCATGATGGCCGATCACCGAAAGATTCCGGTTATGCCACTTCTGCCAGTACCGAATTTCCCCGTTCTCATCGAATTCCAACGCCGCCTTCTGGGCCAAATGAAGGTTCGATATGCAATACCGATCATCAAACCCACGCTCTACCGTTGGGTTCACATACAGGGCAACGTGATACAGCAAGGGAACCACGAAAAATAGATCCCCGCTTACCGCCTGATGGACCCAGATTGGCTTCCACTCGTTAATTAGTGCTTGATTGCTTTCTGATTCAGAAAAGTGCGAGCTGTTCTTCATATTGGGAGGCCTCGTGCGCAAGTGGGTCATTGTCATCTAATGTCTGGTCCTGGTGGCCTTCCATGTTGTCGGTAGAATCGCTTTCGATCTCAACGATCGGTATGTCGTCAAGGAACGCAAATGTCAGGTATTCTTCTGCCGGTGCATCATCGTCTTGAGACCGGCCGACAACCCTTCCTTGTGGATCGATTTCAGCCAAAGGCACAGCTTGAGGCGGCGCACACGTGACCGCAGTACTGACAGTCTGCTCATCAAAGTGTTGTTCCAGCGCCATTTTGAGTGCACTCAGGCTTGTCAGCAACAAATCTGCGCACCCCTGCCCCGTTTCATCCGTGGAGCGTTGAAGCCCTATCCACGGGATAATCACTTCAGAATGGTCTTCGTAGAGGTGCTGGAAATACAACACCTGCGCCTGACGCGTCTCGCCTTGCCACATCAAATAATGCCGGCCGCGATCGTTAACGCGTTGCTCTGTGCTTTGCCCCTTCGCAAACCCGTGCACGGGCGCATCCTCAGCAGGACCCGTATGTTCCAGGGTGGCATGCGGATCACTGACAGCTTCGATACGCGGCTCTTGTGGCGTATTCGCGACGCTGAAGGTCTGATCCTGAGTGCTCGCTGACAAAGGGCTCATGGCCGTTTTGTTTTCGGCCGCTGCATGTACGCTATCTTCAACGGATGGACTCTCAAGCCCTGGCTGCTCTGCAGGCACATCAAATAGCGCCTCTGCGGCCTCGATCTGCTGAACCCGCATGACCGCGTTAAAGCCTGTGGCAATGATAGCGCCAGTACCCTTATCGGACAGTCGCCCAGCTCCCTGGCGGCCACAGGCGCGGCATGCACTGTATTCAAACAGCAAGGCGCCGGCATCGCTCTTCAACGTGGCAGAACTGGGTGCGAATGATGTTGAACCGCATGAGCATTCCATGAGAGTCCTCGCTTAGTAACGATGGCTAACCGACTTAATTTTCAATGCG
Organism: Marinobacterium sp. BA1; assembly: GCF_041155135.1. Lineage (NCBI taxonomy): Bacteria > Pseudomonadati > Pseudomonadota > Gammaproteobacteria > Oceanospirillales > Oceanospirillaceae > Marinobacterium > Marinobacterium sp. BA1. The sequence continues at coordinate 183,305 of NZ_BAAFHC010000002.1, read as the reverse complement.
ACATTTGAACTGTTTGATGAGATATCGCAGACCTTTTGCGTTCAGAGGGATCGTATCAATCACATCACCCTCCTCATTCAACACATCGCAAAGGCCAACTTCGTCTGCCCTTTCGGCTGCAACTCCTCCAAAGATCCGGCAGCGGTTGTAGTACATCTGACATACACCTCGTGGGTTACGATCCCACGTAACACCCGTGTAGTACTGGATTTCGTTATCCGGCATAAACCGTATTGGCCGCAGGGAAACGGCCCCTTCAGGCACCTTATACTCGCCTGATATGTACTCTCTGTTTGAATCCTGTTGACTGAGCATGGTTGATGACCACCTTTAATCGACCCGATGTGTTTAAGCCACTATTAAAATGATATATGGTGTAACCTAATATGCGTAGTTAAGCACGGGGCACTCATGAACGCAACCACAACCACTGTCTCACATTGTAAGCGTGATAAGGCAGACATCTATATTGGCCGCGGCTCACGCTTTGGCAACCCCTTCCCAATGACCGACGAAAGCGAACGTGCGATGGTCATTGAGCAATTCCGTCAGTGGGTCCGTGGTCAACCCGAGCTGCTTCGCCTCAGTCGAGAGCTCCTTCCAGGCAAGTCCCTTGGATGCTACTGCGCGCCTCGTGATTGCCATGGAGATGTACTGGCCGAGATTGCTAACGGACACTGGGATAACCTCATCCCTGACTCACCTGTGTTCTGCTTTGGTTCAAATGAGGCTGGCCGGCATGGAGCCGGAGACGCAAAAACCGCTATTCAGCACCATGGCGCGGTGGCCGGTCAGGGCATAGGGTTGGCCGGTGACAGCTATGCGGTCCCTACCATGAACCGCATGCTGCGTGCATTGCCGCTGGCTACGATAAAGCACCACATCGCAGACCTCATAGAATGCGCCCAGGCCATGCCTGAACGTACCTTCATGGTGACCCGAATCGGATGCGGACTGGCAGGCTTTACCGATGACGACATTGCCCCACTGTTCTATGACGCGCCGCCGAACATGCAGCTGCCTGGTATCTGGGAGGCCATGCGCTCACGCGCCAACGGCATACCCGCTCCCGTGCGCGTGATTGTCGCCGGCAGTCGCACATTTAAGGATTACGCTCTGCTGCTGGCGAAGCTTGACCACCTGCTACAGCGCCTGCCCAAGGCGCACATCGGAATCATCAGCGACGGGGCCGACACACTGGGTGAGCGTTACGCGGTCCAGCGAGGTCTCCGCCTGAGGCGCATGCCCGCGTTTTGGGAGTCTTACGGGAAAGCCGCAGACTACCTTCGCAACCAGCAGATGAGCCACTACGCGACGCATTTGGTGGCCTTTTGGAACGGGTACTCGCCCGACACCCAGTCCATGATTGATATTGCTCAGAGAGACAAGCTCGCCATTAAAATTGTGAAGGCTTGAGCCGTGGGTGATTCCGATGTGCGTGCCTTGCTCACCCCTGAATATTCCCATGAAGCTCGAAAACAGGCGCTTTGGCTCAAGCTGTCATGGAATTTCGTGATATATTGGAATTTGGCACCTTCAGCAGAGAGGATGGTAGATGCCATCAAGACAGAGACCGGTAAAACGGCTAATCAAAGAAACCGAGCGAGGCAGCGGGCAGGCCCAGATCGTCGAAAAACCGGGTCAGCTGGCTCATATTCTTTGGGCTGCGTCCCGTGGTGATCTGGGCAAGCGTAACGTCGTTGTTTGCTGGATGCTATTTGGTTCAGGATTACGCATCAACGAGGTGGCGCACTTAAAAGTCTCGGACGTGATTTACCGAGACGGTACGATCAAGGAAGTCTTCACGTTACCTGCGCCTTACACCAAAACCGGAAAAAGCCGGGCCTGCTTTATAATTGCAAAGCAGCAGCGGAAGGCCATTCAGGAGTGGATTGCTCAGCGCGTGTCCGAAAATGCCTTCCTGTCAAAAGACGGAACCTATGGCGGGCTGCAGGGTGATAGTTATTTCATTCTAGGCAAGCGCGGTAAAACATGGCGTCGCCTGGCTTTTAACGACAAAAAATATAGGACAGCTGACGGCAGAACTGTGTCCACCAAGGTCTGCGGATCACTTGAGAACTTGGTCAGGGCTCTATTCAAAGGAGCCGGACTCAATGCAGGTAGCTCACACAGTGGCAGGAGAACGTTAGCTTCGTGGCTTGACCGCAAAGGCTACGACCTAGAATTTATTCAAATGATTCTTGGGCACGAGAATCCAGATATGAGCCTTGAATATATCGATCCCTACTTGCCCAGGATTAAGAGTGCGTTCGAATCAATTTGGAAAGGTGTGCGGCCGCCCAAGGAACCACTGTCATGAATCGTAATCGTTATTCATTTCAGCAAGGCTGTTTTCAAAATGCAATCACTCCAGTGCAAGAGAATCCTTACCCCACGTTCAAGTCTCTACCTGAGATCTATGAAAGCTATCGCATCATTCTATGAGGTTAACGCTTGGGCATGACAGCATCAAAGACCAAAACAAGTTTCTATCGGCGCCTTTACGTGGCCTATCTAATCGACTCTGGTGTTAATTCTGTGCCTGCCATTATTGAGGCAACGGGGATGCCCCGGCGCACCGCGCAAGACAGCATCGTGGCCCTGTCTGAGATTGGTATTATCTGCGCGTTTTCTGGCCCCACTAAAACCGGCAGGTATCAAATCCTTGACTGGGGGCCGATTAAAAGGGAGTGGGTAAAAAATAACTTGCGGCACGTCTGTGGCGTGCTAGAATATGATTAGAGTGAATTAGGAAAAGGTGCCTGCGGTTATGGCTAATGTAGAGAAGCTGAAGTTTTATGCCGAAGCAAAGCGCGCCACGGCAATCAAGATCCATAAGTTTGAGGACGGCAACTTCGTCCCCTACTGGATAGGCCGCCTCAACGGGAGGAGCGTGACATTGAACTCAGAATGCAAGCATACGACTCGGAAGCAGGCTGTGGAGGATGCCCGCCGCTTCCGAGAATCATGCCGCAGTGAATTAGAGGGCCTTGGGGTGTAGATGCCTCTAGGCCTGCAGGCCTTTTTGCCCGTGGAATTACTAAATAACAGTTAATTGGAAACCGGTGGGTGATATGAACGAAGACGTGAAGGCAACAAGAGAAGAACTCATGGAGCGTGTTGATCAGATGAAGGCAAAGGAGAAGCGTTTTTTTTTCCGGTCTTCTCATTGCCATACCGTTTGGCGTGATTCTCTATCTCGTGTTGATGGTTTAACTGGAAACCACTACAGGAGAAAGCGATGAATTATGATTCTTTAAGCCTTGAAGCTGTGCAGTGGATTACCTGGATATCCCTTGGTGCTGGCGGCCTTGCCGCTCTCAGCACACTGGCTTTCGGACTGGTCGCCTTTAGCGGCCTTTCGGCGGCATCAGACAAGACTCCTGTTGAGCGCTTCGCACTGACGTTTGTTTCGCATAAGCGTTATATGGTGCCAGTTGCTTTCACATTGATGGCGTCTGCATGTGGGGCCGTAACCTCAATGGATTATCGGTCAACCATCTCTGACACGATCGCGACTGGGGCGCAGGTCTTGAGCATTCCGCCGAAGGCCCTGGTAACCGCGAATGGAGAGCCGTTGCGTGTAATGGAGAACGAAGCAATGTTTAAGCACGTATTTTCTATTGATGTAAAGCCCATCGTTTCAGTGCTTGGCTCCCGTGGATATATTCGGGAACCAAGTCAGGCGAAAACCGATGATCTGATCAAGGCCTTAAAGCACCTGGCGCATGACGCCTGAACGCCATGGGAATTCGGTATGAATACTCTGAACAGGGTTTTGATTTTAGGGGTTCTGGCGTCGATCGGGCTGATTATTGGGGGTGTCATCGGCCTTAATCAAAGCTCGGAATCAGTATTGACCGCATGGATTCAGTTAGTTTTGGGAAGCACTGCATTAACCTCTATCGCGGTGACTGTAGGCAGTAAAACCCTACAAACGAAACGCTCGGACTGTAAGCACCACAAAGACACGTAACATTGGAAACCGGGATGATGACTACCCTCATACAAATAGCCCTGCTCGCTGGTGTTAGTTATTTGCTGGTCAGCGTTGGCATGGACATGCTCAGGAAGTACACCTATGAGCAGCTTTCAGAGCGCTATGGACTTCAGCTTCAGATGGAAAACCGTCTGCCTGAGCCGAGGCTAAAAGAACTCAAAGAAAATGGTGCCAGCAGATGGACGTATCGCCGCTTGATTCGGCAGTACGTGACAAGTTGAGAACATGGGAAGCCGGGCATGAGGCAATTCATAACCATCGACGAACAAGGCTGGTATTGCCACTTTAGGACCAGGTACAGAGGGTGGATTTACCGCCCCTCCCATTGGCTTTTATCGCTGCTTCGTCGGTCGCCTTGGATTGCTGTGATTAACACCTATGGCGTTGACGACGGGAAAACTGTCCATGACCTGGACAAGCGGCGGCTTCAAGGCCGGAGCGATTAACTGCAAGATTGGAAGACGGGAGGTCTGAATGTTCTACCCCTTTATTGAAAGCAAGTGGCAGAAAGGAAAGGTGCGCGTCGGTCTCCCTGCTCGGGGCCACGGAGAGACGGTTACTGTTGAGGCCAGAGGGCTTGCTGGATTCGCTTCTCGTTTCTTGTCGCAATCTGAAAAACAGCGCTTAGCGGATCTGGCAAAGAAGGATGCTAAGCCGAGTGCAGGGAAACGGAAAGTGGATATAGAAATCGAGATTGGGCCGGGCGGCAAAGTGTTTCTGGAAACGCCTCAACAAAAATGGGTTGGTGAAAACCCTGAAATAATGCAGGTGGCACGTTTTGCCGGTCAAGAGATGCTGGCTATTCAGAAGTCGGACGATGAGCCCGAAGTCTTTGAACTTCATTATCTTGGTCAGTCATGGGGAACCGGTCAAAATCGCAGGAGCATTTATGCCTACCAAATCTGATACATCCGCTACCGGTTTTGAGCTAGCCGAGGGCAAGCATGTAACGACCAACACAGCGCTTGGTCTGCTGAGTGCTGCGTCTATAGCATCCTTCCAGTCACTTGGGCTTAAGGGGTGCATTCACATTGAGGAATTGTGCAACAATAATTTTGACTTGATTGTGTCATCGGACACCTTGCGCGCTGTCTCTAAGGAGCTTTTGGAATTAGCTGATCAAGCAGATCGCGCAGACTGTAACCAGATTGATATTCGAGAAGCGATGGATGCCATAGCATGTTCTGGCGATAACAACGTATCCGAGATCAACTGCGAATTAAATGCCTTTAAAGAACATGCGCATTGTTTGCAAATGGCGCTCTTATATGCTGCACAAGGCCACGGCAGGAATGTTGATTGGGTGAAGCAGCAGCTGAGTGAGCTGACTCTCGATGCGACCCTTGCGTTGATTGTTAATGTGCATGTACCACGTTACTACAGCTCTGCCTTGAACCAACAGCTTACCAATATTCCAGGTTTTGAGTCTGTAGAGAAGTTCCGATTTCTTTCGCCCGGCCCCGTGCCTTCGCAAACTGAAGAGGTACACCGTCATTACAGTTATTTAGCCACCCTGGTCAGACGGGCCGCTAAGGCGTTATAAACCGGCAAATAACAAAGATATTGGAATGTGGGATCTGAGTTATGAAGAAAGCTATAAAAGGCTATCAAAGAGCCGGTTTTATTGGCGCAGCGTTGATGCAGGCTTTCGGCAAGCTCACTCCGGACATGCACAACGAGGATAGCTCTCCGCTAATGCATAAATGGCTTTGGGAGCTTCCAGGTTACACCTCGCCAGAAACTGGTACCGCCGAACGGCATCAGGCCGATGTAAACGAACGGCGACTCCAGCCACTTATCAAGTCAGAGTGACATGGGAAACCGTGGTATGGCTATGAAACCGGCATTGGTGATTTATTTTGGCATGGCTGTAGCTGGGATAGCCTTGACCGTCTTTCTCATAAATAACCCAGAAACACTCCAAACCCTCCGTGATTTTGGACGACCGTAACATGGAAGAGCGACCATTCACGCGGCCGGTGAGCGTGACCGCGAACCGGCAATGGTCCAAGAAGGGCGAAGCCCGCCCGGGCGTTCAGATGCTCTCTCAGGCCCCTGAGAGGCCAAAGTCGAATCACTACGCACTCACCTATCCCCGCGCATAGCCTCCCTGCCCTGTTTCACCAGCAATCTGTGTTATTCTACTAGACATAAACGACCGGTATGCTAGAGTGGACATATATGACCAGTAAACGACAAACTGAATTTCACAAGGTTGCCCAAGAAAAGGGTTGGAGACTGGTAGACATTGGGAAGCGCTGGGGTGTGGGTGAGCGGCAAATGAGCCGGATTGCGAACCGGCCAACCCGCAAAGACCTCGACGCGATCAACGGGCTCCCCTACAAGCAAGAATGATTGGAAAACGATATGAGGAACAGCAGATATGTCGATTGATACCGGCCCCTTCGCCTTCGCAAAGTATCTGGAAAATGCTCGTAACCATGGTGTCAAAGATGCTCTTTTCTCAGCATCGAAAAAATCATCTCCACCCAATCTTCGGTCACATGATGGACTGAATAGCGACGAATCCGTGTTGGTGTCCAGGAACGAAGTCGACGCTTTTGTTTTCGGTGAGGCTGGCGAGGAAAAGTTCAAGGCGCTAACCAAGGAAGGCAAAGGTATCGAGTTCACTGTTCAGATCGATTCTGATGATCTGAGAGCTTCTGCGGAGCCGATGTTTCCAGAGGGCTGTTACATGGTGGCCGTTCGGTTGCAATAGGTTAATTGGAATACGTCTATGGATGCGTTTGTGACAACACTGATGCTTATTCCGAGGGATATCGGGTTAGTCCTCGGCCTTCTAGGGATCATCCCAGCAATGATGCCTGTGCTAACAAATAAGCCGCCATCTGGATGGGGGCAAACATGGTTTATGGCGGGGAGCGGCATTGTTGGGGCTATTTGTATGGCGGCTGGCATGGCTCACATCATTATCGGCAGCACACATTGAGATGGGAAACCGGCATTTTATGGACAAGTTGAACGAAATTGCACTCGACCACTATGGCAAATTGCTGGCTCTTGGTGGCGGCCTTGTGATGTTGCCCTCTCTTTTCGAGTTGCAAACTGGATCACCAGTCGCACCTGAGCCTTGGATCGGAATGATCTGGCTGGCGGGCTGCACTATTTGCGGAACTGGCATCTTCTTCTGGAAGAAGTCTGTTTCAGGTTATTAATCGCATTGTAAAACGGGAGTTCGTAATGTCACGCACAGAAGAATCGTTTGCAGCCACCTGGAAAGATCTGGAGTGGTCGATAAAACACCACAAAAAGCCTGCATGGCTGGTGCCGTTGGAGGATGGTTATCGCGTCAGCTTTACCAAGCCAGATTCGGGCAGTCTGCCCTTTGGGACGACCTCAAATCTGTACGACGTGAAACTGGACATTGTTGATTCAATTCCATCATCCAAAATATGTCATGTTTAAGTGGGAAAACAAGGATTACGCGATGAGTAAACCTGACGGAGGCGGAGTGTCAATCATTTGTGGAACATTGCTCTTTATCGCAGCGCTTGTCTGGGACCGGCTAGATGAGGCTACACCATTATGGTTCCTTTTGTTGCTGGCTTGCGGTGGAACCTTTTTGGTCACCTATCCCCTTTTCACACGAAGCCTCATCACGAAGGGGCTTATCCAGCAGGGTGAAGACCCTCAGGCTGTTAAGCGACGTTGGAAGATTAATCTTGGCTTTATTCAGATCTAGCCACTTCATTGAAAACCATACAAGAGTGAGTAATTGATATGAAAGAGTTCCTTCAGGAAGGTGATGTTATAGAGCTTACTGCTAATCATAGAGTTTACGCAGAGGTTCCATGTCACTTTGTTTATGCCAACAAAAAAGGCGACTTTTCTTTAACCCAACACGATGTTCAGTTGTCTGGTGATTTTGATTATCTACAAGGGAAGTACATTGTGACTAAAACAGAAATGACAGGCGGAGGTACGGGTCACGGTGCGAATGACGCCTTTCCTGATGGTCATAAAGTCACATGCAAACGAGAAGATGGAAAATATACAGTTTCGTTCTATCAAAGCGGATGTTTTACAGCGATGATAAAAGATATCACGCCTATAGCTGAAGCAACACTTCAATGGAAAATAGCAGAGTAGCCGTGAAATGCATCAGACCATCCAGATGCGCACTTTAAATGATGAGCAGGGACTGCAGCGACAAACCCACAACCTGCTAATTTGAAATCGAAAAGTTGAAATGGAGAGGGTGATGAAGAAACACAATATAATGTACTTTATCTTCGGGCCGACTATGTTATGGGTGCTTACGCTCAGCATTGTCGCCGCAATTGCTGTCTTTGATGGTTTTGATGGCGTTTTAGCACAGCTTGGCGATATGGCATGGTGGATTACCCTATTAACTGTTTTTACAGCCTACGGCTTTTTCAGGTGGCTGAAACATCTGTAATTAATGTTGTGCGATAACTTATTGGAAATCAAGCGGGGTGACTTTATGGAGCCTTCGATCTTTTTGGCACTAGGGGCAGTCATGATGTGGCTCGCTGATTGGATGGTTAGGTTTTGGGTGCGGTCCAAGGAGAGTTTGGAGAAAGCAGAAGCTGAGAAGATACTTTCTTGTCATGGAATGAGCGCACACATCTACATGCCTGGGTTCGGTGTGGACGATCAACACCTGCGTCAGGCCCTCGAAAAAATGGCTTACACCGGTCGGATTGTCCTTGATGACGATGGACACGTTGTTGGCAGGGTAATGCCTAAATTGGTGAAGGGGTCGACCGGAGCGCGGCTCCGCTTAGTCGTCGACAACACCAAATAGAGCGTGGGAATCCGGAGAAATGAATACAGGACCAGTAATTTATAAACCCAAGACGCCTCACCCCGTACTGCTTGCTGGCTTGACGGCTTGCTGGCTCGGCGGAGTTTTCGAGAGCTTTATCCTGCTTGCGGTATTTGTGATTTGTATGCTGTGGTGGCTCCCAAACAATCTTAAGCCAAGCCTGCTCCTCAAACATGAAGAAAACACTCAGGGTGAGACAATCAATCTTGGCAAGATTGAAATCCCTCTGGCCGAATGTTCCATGGGCAACCCGAAGTTCTACTATGCCCTCCGTGGCCTGCCCCAAGTCACACAACTGGTCACTGCAAGAGACCCTGAAACGGGCGTAGTAAGCCAATACCTTTTGGTCACACGGATAAATGGCCATACGCTACTGCACCCGATTAAAGAAAACTGATATTGGAAACCGGGAGGTCGCATAGTGGCAACCAACAAGTCAGGTAAAGAAATCCAGGATGAATACGAGCGACTGGCTCGCGAGCAGCTTGTTCTCGATAGTGATTGGCGACTCGGGACTATAGCCACGGCGCTACCGATTGGACTCGAAGACAAAATTGAGGGGCTCGATTCTGATAATGAGCTTTGTGACAGCGAACGCTGGCAGGAGCTAACCGCGCATTCGGCACCGCTCGCCTGGCTCCCTAAAGGAGTGATCCAGGTGACAATGGTCTCGGGGACCGGTAGCGAAAAACAGCAAAAAGCGGGCTTTATTCTGACCGAGAACTACGATCGCTAAAATTGGAAACCGACAGGGGTAGAGGTATGGAAGTAACGACCGAAGTTCACAAGCAGTACCGGAGTGTCGACGCGTGGGCTGCTCAACTAGGGAATGTTGTTCGCTCCCTCCTTTGGGCAACCGGCACATGGTTGGCTCTCTCAGTGCTGCTCGTAGGCGCCCAGTTTATCGGAGCGATCCTTTTCTCCGACTGGGTGCCGGCAAATGAGGCTGAGTTCAAGGAGGCAGCCAATTTCGTAGCGACTGTTTCAGGTGGTGTTGCTGCTTTCGCGGTCCTCATTTTTGGTCTGCCTCTGCCATTTCGGTTGAAAAACGTGTTTCGAATGGAGGCAGAGCGCCGGGTCGAAAGATACCAGTCGGCTAAAAAACAGGTGGCCTCACAAATCGAGATCACCGACAGCTTGCTAATCAGTTATGGGCTTATCAGCAAAGAAGACATCGAGAAGCGTCCAAAGGTGCGGACGGAGACTCAGTAAGGCGGGAAATCGGTGAGTGATATGAACGAAGATGTGAAGGCAACAAGAGAAGATCTCATGGAGCGTGTTGGTCAGATGAAGGCAAAGGAGAAGCGCTTTTATGCCGGTCTTCTCATTGCTATACCGTTTGGTGTGATTCTCTATCTCGTATTGATGGCTTAATTGGAAATCGGGAGAACCGTTATGGATAGTATTTTTGCAGCTCTTCTGATGATACCTGCCGGTGTAGGATTTTTGCTGGCCGGGCTAGGGGTAGTTCCGGTTTTAAAGATTCTGGGTGGCTGGCAACCGAGAGGCGGAAAAGAGGTTGCTTACGTCACAGTGCCATTTGTTGTTGGCGCAATTGGCATGATGGCAACTATGACGCACCTGATGTTGCCGCAATGAATAATATGGGAAACCGATCTATGAGTCCAAAATTACGGGAAGTCGCATTGAGAGTCATTAATGGTCGCGAATCCGCGTACGCAGACGCCGACTCCCTTTCCGCTGAACTGTCGCGACTAATCGATTATGCAGTCTCCAACCGCGATGCGCGTGATATTCACCCAGAGGAAGCTCAGACTGCTCGGATTGTAGCTGACGCGATTCGCGCCCTGGGCTACGAAGCAGACAATTGCATTGGTAGGGATCTCTGGGAGCTGGTTTCGGAGGATTCACAAGCCCAGTGGCTGGCACCGCCAGAATCGGTTGAGGGCGTTTATATCAGCTTGGTGAATGTGGCGAACAATATGGCCAAAGGCCAGTGCTACATCGAATTTACGTAATGGGAATTCGTTAGCTTCGTGGCTTGCCCGCAAAGGCTACGACCTAGAATTTATTCAAATGATTCTTGGGCACGAGAATCCGGATATGAGTCTTGAATATATCGATCCCCACTTACCCAAGATTAAGAGTGCGTTAGAATCAATTTGGAAAGGTGTGCGTTCTCCCAAGTAACCACTGTCATGAATCGTAATCGGTATTCATTCAAGCGAGGCGGATTTGAAAATGCAAACACTCCAGTGCAAGAGAATCCTTACCCCACGCTCAGGTCTCTACCTGGGCTCTACGAAAGCTATCGCATCAATATCTGAGGGCAATGCTTAAGCATGACGGCATCGAAGACCAAAACAAGCTTCTATCGGCGCCTTTACGTGGCCTATCTAATCGACTCAGGTATTAATTCTGTGCCTGCAATTGTTGGGGAGACAGGAATGCCCAGGCGCACAGCGCAAGACACCGTCGCAGCCCTTTCTGAGATTGGTATTATCTGTGCGTTTTCGGGCCCCACTAAAACCGGCAGGTATCAAATCATTGACTGGGGGCCAATTAAAAGGGAATGGGTAAAAATTAACTTGCGGCACGTCTGTGATGTGCTAGAGTATGTTTAAAAGGTCACCAATATACAGAGGTGTATTATGCAGTCGACCGTCTTGAAAGGGCTTTCGCCCAAACAGCGGGTACTTGTAATTCAGGCCGATGATTCCGCATTTGTGGCGACCCTCAGCCCTGATCGTGCCGTTTGGGAGATAGAGATCCCAGGGCCTCTAATTACTGATGATTACTACTGCTTGCAAGGGCTTGGGGACAACCCAAAGGTGAGCGCCGATGACCTCATTTACCTGCTACCCTCCCGTACAGCACCCCGCAAATCGGAGCACTGAAATGATTGTCACCCAAACATTAGACAAAGAGGCCTATGAGACCGCCGTTCGTAGGGCCCAAAACATGAAGTATTTAAACGCAGTTCGCATGGGGACGATGCTCATTGGCGTGCTGCTACTAATGGCCACAGTAGCCCTCTATTTTTCAGGTCGAGGGCACGAAACGTCGATTGCGCTGGCGCTGGCTGGGTCACTATGTGGCTTCGCCACGGCCGCGCTCAACATAGCTGTTTTTACGACAGCGAGCAGACAGCTTTAGAAACCGAGGAATTTGAATGGATACCAAAGAACAAAGCCAATTGTCGTAAGCGACTGGCAGCAGGAGAGGTCGTGACGGTAAGGTTGAGTGAAGAAGAGTTTACTATTGAGATTCAGGACAACCAGGCCTTACTGAAGAAAGGGACGGATATTGTTCTCGAAAAAGCTTTCATTCCCTGGGGTCCAGCCGACGACGATTATGTGGCCATGATCGGGTCATTCGGGGACAAGGGTGTAGTTGACGAAGATTGGTTTCAACGAGCTACGTCCGCCTTTCACGATCGATTTTAAGTAGATGGGAATTCGGGAGATTTAACAATGACACGACCATTGGACAGCACCACTGAACACAAGTGGAACAACGAGCGTTCAGGTGAGCAGAGTGAAATGATCGCAAAAGCCTATGCTCGGGACGCTGACAAGCCAGAACTGACAGGTTTTAAACAATCCTGTCGCGAAAGCAGAAAGTACGGTTTCCCTATCGTCGCTGCAAATCCGGCCAAGGATGAAAGTGAACAGCTGGCATGGGCCGCTCGGTTACTGCTCAGTGTCGCCCAGTCCTGGCCAGCAACTGACATCCCGGATGATTTTGAGGTCATCTCGGGCTCTCAGCTCCACAACGATGCTCAACAACTGGTTGCCAATGCCACTGGCAATTCACGCCAACTTGGGCTCTTAGAGCCTTATGGGAATCCGATATGAACCGCATAACAGAAGATCATGAACCGCTTGAGGACATTTTTTGCCCTCGGTGCGCAAAAGAACTTGCCCAAAAAACCGCTCGATGCCCCAAGTGTGGCTTCGAACATCCAGCTAAAGGATCGATACCAAGTATCAAAGAACTAAGCAACCTGCAATCAGAACATATGATCACTGTGTCTCCTGCGTACCTAAAAGTCGTTATATCCAGGGCGATGCAGGAGGGATGGTTGGAAGAAATGACGGGGCCGCCAGACGTTAACGAAGAATAATGTGAAAACGGGAGAAGGTAATGAACATAATCCGGCGTAAGCGGTCTGACCAGCAGGACATAGTCTAACGCACCGCCTGCCAGATCGACATCCTCCACGCTGGCGCTGATAAACACCGCCTGATCGTGCGGCTGGCACTCATCTGGTCTGTGACACTCTAGGGCTTGATAGAAATCGGTATGCGCCCAGTCTTTACGGTAAGACGCACCCCTCGGCAGCCTGTGAGCATCTGCCGTGAGGGGTAGGTAGGACCCGTGAAGGAATAGAGGGTGCTTCACGGGTCCTACCTACATACCCGGCGAATGTTGAGCGTTTTGTAACGGGTTTTCGTGTGCAAAATCATCATGCTCGTTTTCATCCGTATCAGCGCTGGTCTCCCACATCGCCTCAGCCTCAGTCGCAGGCAATAGCTCATCATCCGCACAAAGCACGCCGTTTTCTACCAGCATGTCGTACAACCCGCTGACGTCGTGCGGGTCAGCCATGAAGCCCATTTCGATCTGCCAGATCTCACCGTCCTCATCCGACCGCACTTCGTAGAGGGTCTTGGAATCCTCAGAACGAACATCAGCATAAAATTCACCGCGCTCATCCAAATTGACAAAATAACCAAAAGTCGACATTGATCACTCCCATGTGTGAAAATTTTCACACTGCAACTGGTTATGCGGACCAGGCTTCCCTGCCCCGCCGCAAAATCTAAATCCCAGAACAATTACACGCGCATCTCAGGCCCACTACTGCGCTTCACACTCAGCGCATCCCCTGACTCATCAATCAGGTAGCACTCACCCTGCTTTTTCAGCCGATCGCGAACAATCGGTTCAGGGTGCTTCGACAGTACAAAGTCGAGCGTGCTTTCCTTGATCTGAAAGCCATGCTGCTCCAGACGGTCATATAGATGCTCGACAGTATCAACATCCAGAGCGGTATCCAGTGAGTCAATCGAGTGCATGATCAGTGCATCGGTGTCGGTGCCAGGCAAAAGGGCCAGTTTCATTGCTTGTGACGGATGCTGACCATGGGGATGGCTCACAAGGTACCAGCAAGCAATGTCCGGCGTGACTCCGTGATCTTCCCAGCCTCGCTTCTCGGCAAGCCAGTTCACGAAGCTGTGCGCCACATCGAACTGACACTCGTCGTAGTCCTCTGTGAGGATCGACTCTGCCAGTCGCTCGATCTGTTCAGGCTTGATCCGCCAGGCGGTGACCTGATCAAAGGTTTTGAATACCTGCCAAGGCGATGCGCCCCCGTCTATGGTTGATTCGAGAACACCGTCGATGACACGCTGAATTTGCTGCTCATCCATATCGGTACCGCGACGCTGATCCAGCAGTGTGCAGCCGAGGCTCTGCACTTTGTGCGCTGCGTAGCTTAGGGCCATTTCTGCCGCTCGATCACCATCCTGAATCGGGGTTTCCAGCCGCTGGCGCATGTCATCAAGACGGCGCTCAAAGATCTTCAGGACATCCGGCTCAAGCTCCTTGCAACCATTCTCCCGCCAATACTCCAACAGCTGCTGCTCGTTGCCGTTCGCGCGGAGCATTTGCGCCATCTCGTCCAGCCCGATCACACCCGATTCTGTGAGCGCTGGATACACCTCGCGCTGAATCCAGTGGTTGAAGGTATCGCGGCGCTGCTCGTGCTGCTGTCTCAGTTTCTCACGTTCAGCATCGTCACTTGCATCACCCTCACCCATTTCCGGATACTGCAATCCAACCACCCAATCCGCAACCACCTGTTTCAGCTCTGGTAACACCTCCCCATACAGCTCAATAAAATTCTGTATGGCCCCCTGACTATGAAGCATTTGCGCATCACGATACGACATCTTGCAGTCAATGAACTGGTGTATTGAAACCTCAAACTGATTGAGCGTATCTGTGACAAAGGCCTTAACCTCGTCATCCGAAACTACATGCTCACTCATCTCTGAGCCCGGGCAGACCTCATGGGCCACTTTCTGCAGCGCGCTGAAGAACGGGATCGCACGTTGGTAGAACCATTCACGTTCTTCGCCTTCGGGGTTTGAAGAGGCTATGAAACCGTCACCCTCAAACACCTTCGGCGCCGAGAACCGGCTCGCGAAATCGTTGATGACGCCTTGTTTCTCCAACCGATCATGCAAGATCGCCGAGAAGCCACGCGCCCAAAGCTCCTGCGTATTCGACCAGTACAGCTTCTTGGCACTGCCATCGAGCGACATAGCATCCCGCATGAAATTCGAATGTTTACCATCATACCCACCAACGTCATTCAACACGGCTTTGTACACCTTGCGCGCATGGCGGGTGTAATCCATTTCATTGAACCAGAGTTCAGCAAAGGCCTGTTCGCCCTCGGACAATGAAATCTCCTTCTCACTCAGGAGAGTGTTCATCTGTTCCAATGCATACTCGCCGCCGTTCCACATCCATCGTTTGTTACTGCTACTGGGGGCCTTGAAAAGCGCACGCATAAAATCATCACTGGCATCGCGATGGCCTGAGAGCGCCGCACGCCGAGCCAGGTCATCCGTATAAGGCTTGAGTGTCTTGCGCCAGTTGTTGGCAATTCGGTAGCCTTCACGCTGGTACTCAGGCTTCAGTGCTTCCGCACGTGTATTACGCGCATCCGAGTCCTCTGGGAACTCCTTATCTGCCTGCTCACGTGCTTGAGCACGTGCAAAGCGATCTACAAGTGATTCCAGAACCTTTTTGCTCATCAATGGACCGATTAGGGTGCGCTCAATGGCATCAGCTGCCACACGCTGTTTCATCAGCTCATGATTGGCCTGGCCGCTCTTGCCGCCCACCAGGTCACTAATCAAGTTGTACATCACCGGATGAATGACCGGGGTATCGGTCTTCCCGAGAGATTCAGGTCGTTTCCGATTGTCCATAACCGATCTATCAAGCCCATTGGATAAATATACACCTGTTCCAATTTGGAACATATGCTGCGGGTTGGTCCGATGAGAAACGTAACCTTTCAGGAAATGGTCTAACGCATGACTGTATTCATGGAACAGCGTGCCAGCGCCCATGGTTTTAGTCAGGTTGATGATGTTTTCCCCAGGCTCAAAGTGCGCCGCCGCGGTACCCCCGCGGCCACGAGCACCCAGGGCCAGTGCCAGCTGACCATTGAAGCCGATAAATTCACTCGGAACTGCCAACGCGTTGGCGAGATCTGCGAAGCTATCATACGACATATTGAGCATCGCCTGACGTTCCGGCCCCGTTACCCACTCACCATACTGAATAGCGCGCAAACCAAAGGTTTTAGCGACCATCTCCTCGGTCACGTCACCCTCTCGTACCAACACACCAGTGCGTCGCAGGTTCTTAAACCGCGGTGCCGGCTTCTTGCGAGACGGCACTTGCAGAATGGCACTCTCTTCCTTGCTGATCCCCGCTTTGGGCTCTGCTGGCACCATCTGAATCTGTGAGGCGTTGAATGCAACGTATTCCAGATGGTCACCGCCGAACTCGGAGATTACGCCATCGTAACCATCACGCAGCATGATGGCCTTGGCGTTATCAGTTGCCATTGCCTCCATTACATCCGGTAGCTCACCAAGGCCAATTTCATCATTGAGCGCAGCAAGTGCATCGGCGGGCGACAACCGCTGACCGCTGATAATCTCATAAACGATCGGCGCCTGTTCCTCATTGTTGAAAATCGCCTGCGTAGTCAGCATGAGCGGTTTCTTGATCGACAGGTAAGCTTCGACCACAACCTCCCCGCCGGCATCCTTTGCAAATTGCTCAGCCTGCGTACGGTCGGCAATAAAGAAGAACCCAAGATTGGTATTGCTCCAACCGGTGTTCTTGCCTTTGTGCTGCTCGTCAAACTGCGCAAATACAGCGTCGGTTCCGTGGAATACACGCAGCGGGTTGCCATCGTCATCCCGAATTTGACTGTTCGCAAACCACGTATCGAAATCCGGCGTGCCCGGCAGCCGTTCCGGATTCGCCAGCGCCCCAGCATTCTCTGGAGAATCTGCGGTATCTACACTGAGATTACTGTTGGCGACCACTTCAGGATCGGAGGACTCCAGCACTCGCACCACATCTTCAACATACATATCCGGTGACAGTAGCAAGCGCCCAAGCATAGGCGCATTTCCCAGCGCCTGATCCAGATCAGCAAGCGCATCGGCAATCAACGACTGATCCAGCTCGGCCTTGCGTTCCTTATAGTCATCAAACGTAATCTCTCGTGTCGTGCTGTATTCCGCATACGCACGCGATCGGTCATCTTTATGCTGTAACAGCCTTGAGTACAGCTTCGCCTCCAGGTCTTTCCCAATGGCGCGATGAGATTGGCTCAGCTCAGGGTATGCCGTCACAACTACCTGCATCCGACCATGGATCGATTCCACAAAGTCTGTGACGGTCGGAACCTTCACGTATCGCGACTTTTCGGCCACCGCAGACAACGAGGGCGCCAGGCGCACAGCTTCACGATGTTCAGCCATGCGTGTCTGCAATGCTTCCGTACTGGTCAACAGTTCATAGTGGTTGGTGAACACATGAATATCGTCATCCAGAAGGTTCTTACGCACCTCGCCATAGGCCCCGCCTGCACCGGTATAATCGATGAACTCGTTGACGACATCTTCATTGGTGATTATGCGTTCTGAGCGCTCCTTAAGTGCCTCTACACGCTCGGCAAAAGCAGCCCCCATCACCAGCCACTGCCGGGCTGACATATGCCGCCCATCTCGAGAATTACCGGCCACGACCGCATTGGTGTCATATGGCAGCCCGGCACGCACCATCAAACGATACAGTGAAGCGGCTGGCGAAGCTTCGCCTTGCCCGCTCAGGTTGAACGTGGGCTCAGGCCAAAATTGATCCAGCTTGATTTTGCGTGCCATTTTGCGCGCAGTCGCACGATCTGAGTCAGTCAACTGGCGGCCACCCATCATGTAGCGTTCCACATTCGGGGTTTGTCGATCGTTCCACATACCCCAGTCGTGACCGTACTCATGCTTGCGTGCACCTGGGACGAACTCACCGTAGTCTTGCCTTACATCATCAGAATTACGGTTATCAGCACGGGACGTGGATTTAGCCTCCGCCTCGTCGGCGTTCTGATCGGGCAATGTAGCTTGGCCCGTAGACTCCAGATCCAGTCCTGCTATCTCAGCCAGCTTCGATTTAACCTCCCTGTGAGAAAGCCCCTCGTCACCGGCAATTGACCGCAGGACCGCTTCTGATTCGGCCGAATATAGGGCCGACCGCAAGACGTCCACCTGGGCTTTTTTGAGCGATGTATCCCTCAGTAGTGAGGCGGCCGCGACGGCCACCGCCAATTCACCTTCACTGTTGCTCAGAGCAAATCGGCGAACCAGCGGGAGAGTCTCTATATCGGAGTGATCTGACTCAAGCTTAACTGTCACAGCTTCTTCATCGTCCGCTATCTGATCAACCTGTATGGCACTTGCGGCCCGTCGTAACAGTCGAGCAACCTCGGGGCCTGTATCAGGTCGATCCGCCAGGCTCTCGATCTGCTCAGGAACGGTGCGAAGGGCTCCACTATAGCTCTGGGATGCAGGTAGCCAACTGGCATCCCGAGAACGCCAGATATTCTCCTCAGTTTGCTCGCGAACGCCGACACGGATGCTGATGTCGTCAAGGCGGATGCGTATATCGAAGTTGATCGTCACGCGCTCACTCAGGACAAGCGCATTGTTCAAACTGATGTCGGGCAACAAATCCCAGCGCTGGGCTGACTTTTTCGCTAACTGAGCAGGATCTTCAACGCCGCGCACGTTGATCTGAAGACCCATCGGGCGTGCCACGTCATTCTGGAGACGCGCAAACAAGTGTGTGTACATGGCCGTTTGCAGTTCATAGTTACGATCAGCAATGGCGCTTTGAATTGTGCGCTTACTGGCACGCCCCTCAAAGACACCAAGCTGAGTACCCTTGTAGGTTACCAACTGAGTGCCATTCGGCTGTTTGCTCAGCTTGATATCCTGACTGCCACGGTACCCCTTATTGCCAACCTCGCGCGCGCCTTCGACCAACATTGCATAATCCTGAAGTGTTGGTGCAGCAGGTACCGGCCAGAGATCAATATTTGCTTTGCCCGCATCCACAGTCTCATCAAACTGTTCCTCTTGCGCCTCAGGCTGTGCGGCAGCATTACTATCAAACACCATGGCGGCACCTTCAGGAATTTTTGCATCCTCAGGGCGGACAACGGGCGCGTCAGCGCCTTGCTGGCGCGCAGACAGTTGCTCCCAGGTCATACCGAAAATCAGTGGCGTTTCTCTGGCTTCGGACGTCTCCAGATTTGACATCGGCACGACCCATAGCTGACCTGCGTAGGTTTTGGTCAGTTGTTGGTAATAGTTGATATGGGCAAATTCCTCATCGGCGCCCATGAGGGGTGGCACAGTTCCAGTAGCTGCCACGCGACCTTGGCTATCTGTAATCGCATACGCCATGCCCCGCATATCACCCTCAAAGGGATCAGCCGGCATCTGGATGGAATTCTTTTCAGCTTCAGCAAGATCTGCGCGCGCTTGTAGCAGAAGGCTCTGGTAATCCTGATAAGATCGATCATGCATCTGGTCGACCCACTGCGTAATCTGTGCCTCGATAATATCCGGCTCAAACTCGTGCAGTCGGTCTTTGTATTTGGCACCAAAGGTATTGAGCGCCATCTGGCGCATCTCGGCCTCTGTCACCGGCATCACAACACGGGCATCAAGATCGTGGTTCATCTGAAGCGCAACCGCAACGCTGTCCTCCTCAAGGTCGATCAGCGCGTAATAGCGTCCTGCAAGGAAAGGCCCCTCTTGGGTTTCGTTTCCGGTCAAAGGCCGCGCGGCATTCATCACCATCCATCGTGAATCACCTAAGCGATCATCGAACACACCCTCCAGACGGTCCTCTACCACGGCTCGGGCCATCAGGACCCCATCAATGGCTTTCACGGGATCGTAATCCTCTGTATGTGCCGCATCAGCCGCCCATAAATCCGTACCTGCCGCGAGTGACTGAACCTGCTCCATCGCTTGAGCAAACAACGTGCTCTGAGTGTCGAGATCTTCAGTTTGAAAAGAGTTCGGAACCGCAATTCCATTCACGAAGAGTTTAACCTTACCAT
Organism: Marinobacterium sp. BA1; assembly: GCF_041155135.1. NCBI lineage: Bacteria > Pseudomonadati > Pseudomonadota > Gammaproteobacteria > Oceanospirillales > Oceanospirillaceae > Marinobacterium > Marinobacterium sp. BA1. Next base: position 163,304 of record NZ_BAAFHC010000002.1, on the reverse strand, counting down.
CTCCACCCCACTCGATGGACAGACCTGTATCTACCCCTGCTTCCGGCGAGACGGCGTGGATGATGCCTTCGCTATCGTCATCCATCACCAGGACCACGCCAGCTCGACGGGCTGCTGCACGCAAGTTCAAAATACTTTCCCAAGGGGAATGGCCATCGTTGCCATGAACATGGTAGTGCTTGATAGGAATCATCCAATCAAAGGGCACACCTTGATCCATAAGCATTCGCTTGGTGTCGTCCGCAAAACTAAAGCGACCCAATTCCTTCGGCCAATCTTCTATGCCCGTGTGTGAACTTGGATCCAATGGCAATTGATCCGAGTGCCTAGCCAACCACTGAGACACAACCTGCACATCAATACCTGACATGCCTGCCAAATCGTGCGCCTGACGATTGGTTGCATTAACTTGCAACCAGATCACATCATCACTGACTGCCCCCAGTGCACGCAGATCCTGCACTGCACCTTGCAGAACCGATGAACGCTCAACCAATGCTTTACGCAGGCGTGAGTCATCGTCATCAGAAATGGCCGGGGCTGCTGCCACTACAGCCAACGGATCGGTCGCTTGTGGCGATGGAACAGGCGCGGTTGCCGTCAGAATGCGATCGCGCTCATCAACAGACAGCGTGGCGTAGACGTCCGCTGGCATAACATAGCTTCCTGCACCGTTCTCACGCAGGTCAGCTATCCATTCCAGCACAAAAGCCTCATCCTTGAGCGCAAAGACCTGACCCTTATTTTCCAGTGAAAACTGCTCAGCTCCACGACGATCAAAGAAAACCCGCGAAAGGGATGGATGAACCTCTTTATCCAAGTCGCAGACGACTTCCCAAAAAAACTGCGCGCGGCGCGAGTTGACCTGAGGCGCTTCAAGAATGGGGGAGACGGCCATGTCCGACATCTTGCGCAGCACCATGTCGGGAAATGTCTCAGCCCACCAGCGACTGTTGGGTACACCATTGACCAGTGATATATCAAGCGCTGTCACCGCCCCCAGCTCTGATATCTCACTACGAACACCCGTACGAGTGAATGCTGACTGAAGGCGTTCAACATCAATGCAGTCTGAAACGGACAGATCAGGCTTGATCGTTTGAATACGCATAAAAGAGGGCTGGTCTGCCTTATCCAACCAGGCAGACAATCCATATCGGCTCAGATCAAACCACTTGGCCATTGAAGCACCTCACTGAAATCGCCACACGCAATAAGATTTGGTTTAACCACTTATACAATACATGCAACAAAAAGTACAGAACGGCACCAGTGAGTACCAAGCAGAGCAATCACAGGAAATTGGGGGGGGGGCGAAGACACACGACATAGGGGATGACGCCACCCTGGAGCGCACGAGTCCCAGGTTGTGCAGCTCGGCCAAAAAGGAATAAAGTCCGAACCGCGGACGCCATCGCCTATGTCGTGTGGTACTTTTGGAATGATACCACTTATCACGTTTATTTGGGCTAAAAGCTTAATCGCTCAATGCGTTTTCAAACTCACCAACACTCATCGGCGCAACAAACGCGGGGGCTCTTGCGAACTTCCAGGCTGTGTTCAGAATCCATGTGGCACGCTCATCCCCAGAGGCCTTGTCCACACTAACCAAGTACGGCATGTTGTCATCTTTACGTACCCACTCCCCCTTGATCGTGATACCACCATCTGGGTGATCCTGACAATATGAGAGGTCTAGAGCCCACAGGTACTCGCTTCTGCACTTAAAACGGTATTCCAGCTCGTGGGTATATTGCTCCACCTCGGCCTGTGTCCAGCCATTCACATCGCGCAAACGATCGATCGTATCATCATAGCGATCTTGTACTCGAGCAAGTCCGAGGTGGAAGCATAGATGGCAGCTTTTGCAGATAGCCACTAGGCCTACCAGCCGTTGAATGCCTATGGGGTAATACGCCTCTTTCTCCTGCCGAGTTTTTTCGTTGGACGCTTCGATTTCTTCGGGCGTTGGGTCTTTGTAATCCCAAATTTCGTGCACATCCAGAGTTTCAAAGCGTTTACCGCATATCTCACAGATATTGTGATGCTCTTCGATGAGGGGGTGTCGCAACTTGTCCCTGCTGCTCTTAGTGAGCAGATTTGAGAGACTGCCTCCCCAGGAGGTTGCCGGAATCAGATCGCCATACAGCATTTTGTTGTGATCTAGCACGACCGGCAGTGGCGCACCAGGATCGAATGGCTCTCCCCGTTTGATCTTTTGGCCATTCAGGTTGTAGAAGGTGTCTCCGAAGGTGCTGTCAATACTGTCCCATGATGCAATCATGGGACGAGTGAACATTTCGGCCAGAGGTGGCAGCGATTCGCAATCCGACATAGAGCCTCCGAGAATCCGAAAAAAAAAGGGGTGCGAAGCACCCCCTAGCATAGACATGATTCTGAAACCCTCATAAGACAGACACTGGATCAGGAGTGCGTGTCTTAATGTGCAAGAGCCAGAGACCACATGAACCGTAAATAAATAGTAGCAACAAACATATTTCCTAGGCAAGGTCTTTTATGCGAAATACCTGATTTAATGAACCTTTGGCGAAAGCTCAGCCTAACTTTGCCGGTTGGGAACTCCCCAGTGAGCACAAACTATCTACGGTTTAACCAAATATATTGTATCTGCCTGAGTCTGCCTCTACACTAACAGTAGAGGTCGGTGCATTCACACCCCTCCGTTTGCAAGGGGTGCTATCATGCACTCGCACACGTAATAAGGAGGTGCAATCATGGCTATGTTATTCAACTGCACTACCGGTTCGCCGTATCAAGCGCCTGAAGGATTTCACGCGCATATGCTGGTACAGTCATCATCCGGATCAGAGTTGTCCTCACCCGATCACATCCACGAGCAGCAAATGGCTCTAATGGATCAGGAGCAGCAACTGCAGATGCAACAACAAGCTCAACAGGACCTCATGCCGGATAACGCCAACCTGCTGATTGAAATGCTGGAACAACAGGGCATTCAGGATCAGGAACAGCGTACAACCCTGCGCAAAGAGGTCAAAAAGGAAAACCAACGTCGCTTCGACGAAGAAATGTCGATGTGATCGGTTCAGCCTTATCAACCCCGGTAGCCGAAGTTACCGGGGTTTTCTTTTGCCTTAATCCGGCGGATAGCCTTGGTAGTGCTCCAATGCCAAATTCTCGAACCGGCTGTACTGACCAAGAAATGCCAATCGAACCGTTCCCAGGGGTCCGTTCCGCTGTTTGCCGATAATCAGCTCAGCGGTACCTTTATCTGGGCTGTCTTCGTTGTAGACCTCATCACGGTACACAAACAGGATCAGGTCAGCGTCCTGTTCGATCGCTCCGCTTTCACGTAGGTCTGAATTCACCGGACGCTTATTCGGACGCTGCTCAAGGCTTCGATTGAGCTGAGACAGCGCGATGACCGGACAATCCATCTCTTTCGCAAGCGCTTTGAGAGAACGGCTTATCTCAGATATCTCCTCTGTTCGATTGCCATGACGGCGGTCGCCCTTCATCTGCATTAACTGCAGGTAATCCACCATGATGACGCCGATCTCACCATGTTCAGCTTTCGCTCGCCGCGCAATAGACCGCATCTCCATTGGGCTAAGACCGGCCGTATCATTGATGAGTATCGGTAGATCTTTCATAACGTTGACCGCAATGGTCAGCTTACTCCAGTCATCCTCCTCCAATCGCCCATTCTTCAACCGCGTCTGATCGATCCGACCCAAAGACGCCATCATGCGATTGATCAGTTGCTCCTTCGGCATTTCAAGACTGAATACCAGGGCAGGTTTGCGTGTCGCCAACATCGCGTTTTCAACCACGTTACAGGCCAATGTGGTTTTGCCCATTGAGGGCCGACCTGCAACAATAATCAGGTCTGAGCGTTGTAAACCACCCGTTTTTGCATCCAGGTCTTCGAAGCCTGAAGTAATACCGGTCAGCTCCTCTCCGTGCTCATGCAGGTACTCAAGTTTTGTGATAGCACCCTTCAACATCTCCGGCATTTTAAAGTAGGTCTGAACATGCGGTCGATGCTCGGCAATCGCCATGACCGTATTTTCAGCGTCGGCCAATAGCTCATCCGTGGTCATCCCATCCAGATTGAACGCCTGATCCATCAGCTTTCCACTTGCCTGAATCAACGAGCGTCGGGTGAAATGATCAAACACCACTTTGGCGTAATGACGGACGTTGGCGATGGAGGGCGTATTGCGCGCGACTTCAACCAGATACTCCAGCCCCCCCGCATCAACCAGTTCATTACGATCCGTGAGGAAGTCCGCCAATGTAAATACATCGACAGGCTGATCCAGTTTTATCATATCAGCCATGGCCGCGAAAATAATGGATGCCGAGCGGCTGTAAAAGTGGCTTGCCATCAGGGTGTCACTGATCGTATCGAATGCTTCATTGTTGAGCAGGACGCTGCCGATTACCGATTCCTCTGCCAGTGCTGAGTGCGGCATCTGTTTAATCGCATCGTTATTGGAGTGCTCAGCCATACCAGCAGCAGGATCTGTTTCAGCATCAGACAGCATCTCAACTTGATCATCAACCGGGGGTAGCCAGTAATCTGGTGGGTACATTGATCCAGATGAACCTGCGTCAAATTCATCGGTCGCAGGCGGCACCTCACACCATTCAGGTGTTCCTGTGGCAGGATTCTGGATGTCGCTCATGGTCAGTCCTCTCAGCGGCCCTTTGCCGCTATGCGTTGTATTTCCGCTATGCGACAGAATATACGGTACTACAATATATAATGTCAAATAGCCATCTAACACTTCGCCTCCTTGCACAGAACAACGTTCGGCCTTATATTAAGGTATATATTTTATTCACCCGAGCCGAATGAAACGTCCAATCAACCAAACTGTAGTAACAAGTCCGTGTTGGGAATCCCGATATGCCGACGCTTAAATCTCCAGATACCCCTGAAATTCTCAACGAATTCCGTAACGCCTTTACCGACACCGACCTATCACGCTCTGCGAAGTCCGAGCAGGCGCCACACGCCCGGGATAATCGCCCAAACAGGCAAATTAAACACAGCTTCCAATGGCTGGAAGAGCTTTCGCACATCGAAATGGCAGCCCGCACCGTCAATCACGTTCAAGCGATGGCAGATGAGGTGATAAACCAGCGTGCTGACCGTGAATTCGATCGATTAATGGATTGGATCACCTCGCCTGCAAAAGCCAGTGACGACCACAGCAATGCATGCGCAGTTGAATCTACAAGTCAGAACGACTTAAACGCGGGCAAGGCTGATACGTCGGAAACATTGGCAGACATCCTTACACGGATTGCGAGCTCGCCCGCAGCAGGGAAGCACGAATCTCCGCCCAATCGTGCTGGTGCCCCCGATTTCTGGTCGCAGCTTCTTGAGTCCACTACCCCAACGATCGACACTGCACAAAGCGCTCACGCATTAAAAAGCACTACACCAGAACCAATTACAGATGTCGTCATCGATATCACTGGCCTCGAAGCCCTGCTGGAAGTATCTCTCAGCGTTTTAGAACGTATTACACCCGCAGATCTTGAGCAGATTGCGACAGGGGTGGACACGGCTACTTCGGACAAGCTCTCTACGCCCAAAGCGAAGGCGATATCCAAGGTAGGTAGCAAACGGAAACCAAACCCATCTCACCCATTATCCGACAACCACGCAGGTGTCCACACCCATAAACCCAAGGGCAGACGCATTCCGGCTTCGGAAGCGCCCCTCACTACAATACGCGCCTCTCGGAACGATGCTCGCGGACACCTCACGCTACGAGACATGCAAGGCGCCGCTGATCCCAACATCCGAACTCTCGATGAACTCAAAATTGATGAGGCAATCGCTCTGGCGACCGGTGACCCCGAGGTGAAAGTAAAAGTAACAGCAAAAGCTGATGATATTGAGGCCCTGAATGCAGCTGAAGCCGAACGGATTCGACAGAAGATACGGGCACGCCGTGAAGCGCGAACGTTTGAGCGTGAAGCACGACCCAGTGCAAGCCGCGTGTTACTTGAGAAACCGCAGCAAATCGCTCAATCTCTTGATCTTGATATCAGCTCCCTGATAGATGAAATTGAGGAGCGTAAGCGCAATCAGCGCCCAGCGCACGATTCACGCGATCGAACATTTAAAAAACGGTGGTAATTACGCCGCTGGTCATGTGAGCCATAGAAGCCGACCGGAGTTGTTCATGAAGGACACAACACCTGACTTAACACGTATTCCCTCAACTGATCTGGAACGAATTCAGCATCAGTTGAACCAGGAGATAACACAGCGTAAAAAACGTGAAATATCGCGTTTGCGCCGAGATATAAGCAACGTGGCAACACGTCTGAATATCCCGCTTCAACCTCTCATCGAAGCGGTCATCCAAAAAGTTGCGCACGATACATCTGTGAGCGCTTCATCACGGTCACGTGCGACAACCGTGTATCAAAACCCGGACAACCCCTCTCAAACATGGGTAGGTCGGGGCCGACCGCCGCGATGGTATTCTGCGCTGATCGATCAGGGCTACACACCTGATCAACTCAAATGCGTGCCGGCTACGACGGAACACTGATATTTATGCTCCGTCCTGCCGTTCCAGCCAACTTGCACACCAAAGACACTGGCGGACCTGCTTCACCTGCAGTTATCAACTGGCAGGCCCGCAACAGTCCGTTTGACTGGAACCCCGTGCTCCCCTATCCGGTACGCGACCTAAACAACCCCGCGAATGTGTACCTCGGACAATATCAGGGTACAACATGGAAAACGTATGCGTCACGCTTGCGGGTCCTCGCACAAAGTGTCGGTATCACCAACGGGGATTATCACTACCTCAACTGGCGCGCATTCGACCTCCCTCAGGTAAAAGCCCTGCTGAATGCAATGAGTGCTAAGCACGACCCATCCGTGTCGACTCCAGACTCAACACCAGATGGAATGCACAGGCATCTGTCTAATGCGTCCCTAAACGGCATTCTATCGGTGATTAAAAATGTATTACGCCAGGCCGCTCTGATGGAACTGGTATCACCGCAGCTCGCCGACCGCGTGGCCTCCATCCGTGCGCTGAAGGTTAATTCAGGTCTTGCCGGCCGCATGGCTGAACCTGATGAAAAAGCACGCCTGATCGCCTGCTGTCAAGCCACAGGCAATGCCCCAAAAGGAAGTCGGGATCGCGCCATCCTTAACTTGCTGTTTTATGCTGGCCTTCGCCGTCACGAGGTGGCGTTAATGAGCATTGAAGATGTCGATCTACATCAGGCAACAGCCGTCATTCATGGGAAAGGACGGGTTACCCAGAGTATCGACCTGGATGACCGAGTTATTTCCGCTTTGCACGACTGGATTGATGGCTATCGCGGCGATGGACGCGGGGCCCTGTTCTACCGCATTAGCAAGACCGGCAATATTTTGTATGATCGACCAATACGCGAATCCGCAATCCGCGAGATCATGCGTGAACGCTGTAACCAGGCAGGCCTGGTCGATGAGTTACGGCTCAGGCCGCATGATGCCCGGCGAACATTTGGAAGTGAATTATTGGATGTGACGGATATTAAGACTGCCGCGGACATGATGCGGCATTCCAATGTAAATCAAACCAGTAAATACGATCGCCGTACAGGAGAGCGGCGCAAAGAGGCTCTGAAAGGACTCAAATAGCTCGCGTGAGCATCATGCATCTTTTGGACGAGCAATGTAGTAGCCTTGCGCGAAATCTGCGCCCAGCTCCCTCACCGCATCCATACACCGCTCGGTTTCAACGCCCTCGCATATGACCTTAGCACCGAACGATTGAACACTATCGACCATGTCACGCAAAAACGCCATCTGTTTTCGCATGCACTGAAAACTCTCTAAATGGTGGGCAAAATACTTATCCATTTTGACATAAGTTGGCGATAGCTCGAGGAGCATTTGAAGGTTGCCATGGCCGGCACCGAAGTCATCGATCGCTATTTCGATACCGTGCTCGGCTAACTGCTCAGTACGCTCTCTTAATGCCATCCAATTGAGAATCGGGAAATGTTCGGTCAGCTCAATGACGGTATGAGCAGGGTCGGCAAACATATCAGGGGTCAGCGCAATAAAATTTATTTCACTGGATATATTTACAAAGCGCTTGTGAGGCACCGCATCCGGAACCCGCACCTGAGATGCACTATGCATCATCCGCTGGTCAAGTTCGCAGAGATACAAATCATCCGCAATGCCGCTCAGCAACTGATCCGGCGGCACACGATTGCCTTGAAGATCAATGGCAGCACTGAATATCTCATATCCATACACGTCATCTGACGATGCACAAATAATCGGCTGGTAGGTGTGCGTAAAACGGGCGATTTCAATTCGTCTCCCGCGTGCACCTGACCATTCATTTGTTCTCTGCTTTTTATCGTCCATCGGGCACTTCCTGAACAAAGGAACAACGACGCCGGATTCCTTACTGCCGTTGCTCAAGTCGCCTGAATACATCGTGGGCATGCTGAATCGCCTCCTTCCATCGCCTCGGACCTGCGTGAAGCTGGGCCACAGCACGTGACCAATCACCTGTGCGACGATACTGCTCCCTCAGAAGCCAAATCGACATAGCAAAATTTGTGCAGGGATCATGCTGCACTTGCTCCGGCGTGATGCCGTATCGCTTGAGGTCTGAGCCAATCTTTTCATCGAACCACAATGAGTTTACCTGCATTACCCCTAATGTAAAATCGCCATGCTTGTTGGGGCCGACTTTAGCTCCAGGCCACCCCGCTTCCACTTCATAGATCGATTCGACCAGCACCTGTGGCACTTGGTAATACCGCGTGAATTCCTCAACACATGGAGGCAGCTCCATCGATACCCCCTTAGCCTTTAATAGATCCTTTTTTGCGCAAATCGCGCAATGTGTTGCGAATATCGAACTGAGTATTCGGCGATGGCTCTGGAATCGGGTCTACAGGGTATTCCGTCACCGAATCGCTTAATGCCGTTTTGATCTCATCGACCGCTTCATCGGGGTTGCTATCCGGGGATACGGCGGCAGCACATTCTTTAACTCGTTCTGATACCTGATCGGTGATGAGGCTTGACTTGATGTTATCCGCGAGCAGGGCGCGCAGCTCAGCATTGGGATCGTCGTCCTCTTCCTCATCATCTGATGAATCATCTGCCGGATTGAGCTGGATATTATTTGGATTGAAGAAACCTGGCACCGCCCCACCCAATGCCGAAACAACATCATCATCAACCTTCGCAGAGGGCGCTTTCGTTGCTGTAGGCTCTGATTCTGGCGGGACTGATGCCGACACAGATTCATCTGCGGGAGGAGCTGACAAAGAGACGTTCACGCCTTGCCGTGTCTGATCTGGTTGGTGACTTTGCGTTGCGGTCGAGTCATCTTGAATTAACTGACCTGACCAATGAGCACCCTCTCTGCTGGTTTCGCTGGACGTTACTTTCAGAGGGGTATCGCCGACTTTACTCGCAGCAGTGGACTCACCGGCAGCACCTGCCGCCTTCATGTCATTTTGGTCTGGTTGAACTGGATGATTAATCCCAGAGGCAGGCTTCGCCTCTGATGATGACTTGACGAGATCTCCCCATCCTGTGATGGCACTGGAGGAGCCTTGGGATTGCTCAGTTGCGACTTGCGTTGTATCTATGACTGCATCGCAGCGTGCGTTGCTGGAGTCAGCCGAATGGACCACCTCCTGCTCTTGCTGCCTTGCAGCATCACGCTCCGCTGGCAAGGTATAACCCGGCATCGACGTCAGCAGGGCCACCAAAGCACAATCATTCGCCGGTACGGGTGCTGAAGCGCGCATCCCCCTAAGAAGATCACGTGCACGAACAATCGGCGTCTCGGGCGCCGGGCGAGTACTGGTGAGAGGTTTACCTTTGCGGATCAACTCTTTCAGCTCTGCAGTCAGGTCTTTTACCGGACCGTATTTGTTGATCAGGTAGCTACGCTCAGGACGCCGGATTTCAAGGAATCGGTTAAAGCGCAACGTCGCTGTTTTAAGAGGCGGGTCCGCATGGAACATCTGACCACGAACCATATTGGCTTTATGAAAGGCATGGAACTCCCCCTCGATCTGATCACGAAGATCCTGAATGTCCACCCGCTGCCGCCGCTCTACCGAGACATTCATAATGTCGCGGTAACTGCTCGACAAACCGCCTCCGTCCATCGTGTAACCTGAGGTATTGGTTACATAGGCTTCGCCGCCGATTGCCTTGACCACCTCCAGGGTTGCCTGGGCATCTTCTAGCGCCATTATCAACTTGACTTTTGTGTTCGAAAGTATCTGTTCTGCTTCAGTTTCTGACCCGCGTTTAAACCCGGCATAGTCCTGGCCAGCGAAGACACACGAGAACCCAAGCCCGCGGGCTTGAGCAGCTGTAACAGCAAATCCTTCTGTTGCCACATAGCCATATTCATCAGCTATTACTAGATTAGGTACGTTTGATGCCGTAGGGAGTGAATCCAGCATCTCCTCCTTGGTGCCCTCGAACTCCGAGCCCAAACCGAGGGACATTGCCCCACGAATAGCTGACAGGATGATTTTGCCGAGCGTCTTGATCTCAGAGGGCGGTTTCTCCATGGCCGGCAGGAGAATAACCAGGATACGCCGGTTGAACACCACGTCGGGATAGTCAACCTCACCCATCATGGCGCCATACACATGACCATAGGTATCGACCAGTGATGACAGCGCACGTGTGAAATACGCCTGAGCGAAACCAAACTGTTTGTGTGCATCCTCGCCCTGCTTCTCGTAGGGCTGACCGGCCTTGAATCCCGCCACAGAGTTAAGGTAAGCCTCCATAGACTTGCGTGACGCATCAGAAATGCGCTGGTCAGTGGCAAGCTCCATACACTTCTCAAGCGTGAGATGATCACGGATCGTGCTTATGGAGAGCTGTAGAGCTTTCTGATTACGAAGATCGACCAGCGGTCGCATAACGGTATAGATCAATGATACCGCACGCTCAGAAAATACTGCGTTCTCGCCTTCGGAGGTCGGGATCAGGGATACGAGGATTTCAGCAAGAGAGTCCGCGGTGCCGTAGGCAAAAGGGTTTGCTGTATTCGATAATCGTTTGAGGGAATACTCGTTTACATCGCGGTTACCGGTCGAAAAGTTAATCTCAAGGAAATCATCTTCTCGTCCGCAGACGCGGGCCATTGAGTACACCTGCAAACCAAGTTTGTTTGTGCCCTTGGGGTCAATGAAGATCAGACCTGAGCCCATCGAAATTGAGTTCCAAGATAGCGACAAAAGCGCTTCAGTCTTGCCGGCACCAGTAGTGCCAAATAGCAACATATGCGTAAGCATATCATCTGCCGACAAGTGCAATTCCTGATTGGTTTCTTTTTCGTTGCCAAGATAAAAAATGCCGCGCGCTTTACGGTAATTGGTTTTGAAAAAATTGCGCCCCGGCAGCGGATCGTTATAGTCATATCCGTCATACTCAAAAGGCATACGCATCGGAAGGTGCAGCTTTTTCGAACGACCCGCGAACACCAACCAGAACATCAGAGCCGTGAAACCGAAGATCTCAGCAGACGACGGCATGTAGACAATCAGCAGAGCACATACAAGCATCACAAACGCGAGATTTGAAGGCTTTCCGAACCAATCGGAGAGCTTTTCACCCATCCGGCGTGAATCGCGATAAATATCGCTAGCATCACGCTCCTGCTTCTTCTCGACACCGCGTACCTTATAGTCAGCCGACATCTTAAACCCCTATTCGCGCTGACCGATTTTTGAGCTCGCGACCTCAACGCTTTCACACAAGTCAGCAGCTTCTGCCAATACACTGTCGCGCACCGCAGTGTTCACATTGGGCTCATAAAACAAATCCAGTATGCGTTGGCGCATCAGCTCTAGCGCTTGAATTGCGCTACTACACGGCTGTGAAAGCGCCACTGCCATCTCATCAACATACGCAGTATGTGCGATGATCATCAGACGCACTTTAGCTACGCTGATCCGGCGGATCATCTCGCTATTCACCCTTTGTTGCTCCAATTGCGTTTTACATAACAGAGAAGATGAACCAGGCCTCATCAATAGCTCCTATTTTTTGTGCACAACCACTCAGCTAGAGCGCGCATTTCCGGGCAGGGGTCTCTTTGTCGCATCAACTCGAGTTTCTGTCGCCTTTGATCTGAGCCGTCACACTGGGCAGGGGCTGTAGACTCTGTATGGGCAGGAGCACTGACGCTGCAATCAACAGATTCAACCGAAGAGTTCAATTTAGTTGTGTCCATGAATTCAGTTCGGATTAGTTTGATCATTCCCATCATTCCAATCCGATATCCTCCCGCCGCCTGAGCTTCAAAATTGTCACAACTACGCAAACAGTGCGATGTTGCATCTGGTGTTTTCCACTACGTATTTGATTTTACCAGATATCGAAATGCCAGCGGTTCAGGAATGCAAATTTGTGCGGTTAATCCACAATACCTTGACGGGATCGAAACACCCAGGGCGGTAAAGGCTCCTCCTCCGACCACACACCCACACGACGTGCACGTGCTTGCTCAGCACGCGCTATGACCGCGTCGGACACACAACACTTCTGCTGCGGCCAGGCCAATCCAAGCTCGAGCATCCGATGGCTTATGTCGTACCAACCATCACGGGACGGGCAGTACACCCTCGCAGTGAAGCCACCACCAGAAAGGCCTGCCTCCCCCAGGTCAATCCGGCAATCGTGTCCAGACCAACCAATCAAATTTTTGACCCACATATGGGATTCATACCCGTAGGATTGCGAGAACTGAAAGACATCGTAAGAAAAGAAAGGAACGTCTATAGAATGCAGCGTCACTTCGTGTAGCGCGTTGTTGACATAAATACGGAAGCGATTTGCAGATGGGACGCTATGCACTTCTAAGGATGGGAACGACGCAACTTCCTCATCACTTAGCGACGATGCGGCTTGCGCATCGACCGGCGCAAATAATACGAAGACCATGGAGAAGCTGAACGTGCATTTCTTTAAATCGAGCAGGAAAGGCAAAATACATACACTCGTCGTCCGTTTTAATCATTATACCAAATCGGACGACGCTGCAGGTTCGACACCAGCGAAATATCAAGGCGTACCTACATTTTTTTGTAGAAGCCACAGGATTCTTCGATTCCTGGATCTTCGTCCTCAAATGTCGCATTAACAGGCTCACCAAATCGGTTCGGTCCTGAAGTGCCTTTGCGTACATGCGGCACAACCAGCAGCACCCCCCCAAGAGGCAGTAGCATTAACCACATCCACTTACCTGAGACATCGATATCATGTAATCGACGCACGCCGATCGACACTATCGTGACAAGACTTGCGTAACTGAAAATAACAGATAGGTATGGAACAGCATAACTGTGAAGGCTATCAGCAACGACCAGAAACCCCAGCAGTAATGAGTGCACCAAATAAAAAATCCAAAATTCGCGGCGTGATGTACGACCTCTCAACCTGAACGTGAGCCGCCAACCGGTCAGATACACGCGCATTGCATTTTGAAGCCACTTCAAGAAGGAACTGGCCGTTTTCATCCCGTCACCCCATGCCCAGCTTGTTTCGACTGTTCTGCCCGCTTCGTTAGCAACAACTCCAACACCTCACGTGAATAGAGCTCTATCCACTGATTCTCTGTGCGCTTTACATCGGCATTGCCAACGTAGCGCTGCCGGAGTTTATCAAGGGCTTCACCGTAGATACGACCTTCAACATCCTGGGGCCGTATCCGCTTATTTCGCAGAAACAAGGATAGCGCACCAATACTGGCCGGCTCCCACTCTGCGAACAACACGAAACGGTGCAACGGCGAACGAACCGCGACGCCACCCTGTCGGCTACCCCCCTCATCACCAACGGTTGCTGAGTGTTCACCTGCAGCAATTTCATGGAAGGTGATCGAAGCCTGGGAGCCGGCGGTTTGCACATCCGCAAATATTCCGCGCTCTGCCATGGTCTGAATCATCCGACGTATGACTGCAGTATCAAAAGGCACCACCGAACGTAGACTATCAAGATCTATGTCGATTGCATTTTGAGAATCAGCCATGTGTGCCAGCGCAACCAAAACAAGCTTTTGTTGTGCGCTGATACCTGTTGTGTGCAACGCCCAATGAGTTTTCGATGTATCGACTTCACCTGGGGACATAGCAACTCCGAGATCTAGAACGCCAGTACCGATTGATGGTACTCGGCCTGTAGGGACCCCTGCCTCACACCAACCTGTTTGAACAGCACATTCGCATTGGAGGCTACACGAATCATCACTTGATCTCGGGATGGCGAGACTGGCGATTCACCAGCCTCAGTTGATTCAGCCCCACGCCCACTGCGTCGAGATTCACGATTCAGACGCTCCATGACCCATGCACTGTCATGCATGGAATTCATGCCGACTTCTTCCCTCACCTGTTCAATCACCTCGTTGACATGGCTGCGTATGGAGGCTTTAGGAAACTCATCTACGCCCAGCAGGCTCAAATAGTATTCAAACGTACTTGATTCAAAGAACAAAATAGCCGAAATCTTGTAAATTCTTTTTCGTGAGGTCAAATCATCAAGCGCGAGCAAAATGATTTTTAGCAACATCTTGGACTCTGGTGCTTGCGAATCTGAGTGCTCTGACTCAATGCCAATCGAATCCGAGAGCGTTTCGTCTACATCCGAATGACTGGATTGAAAGTAAGAGGACATATCCATAACGTACACCTCATTTGGCTGCCGGTACTCACAGACAGCACCGGCAGCCAATAAAACGCCTGTTAGTCGTTAAGTAACGACTTACCCTTGCTCAACATTTTAAGACCAATGGCCTTGTGCGCGGCAATCTCAAGCGGTTCGCCTGTCTGCGGGTTTCGTCCCTGGCGTGCCGGGCGATTGCGGATATCAAGTTTCACATACCCACCGAGGGTGACGACTTCGTCCTCAATCAATGTGGCCATCAGATGATCAATAACAGCATCATGGATCAGTGCCACCTTTGACATTGGTAGCTGGATGTCAGCAGCCTGGAGTCGCTGCTGAAGTCCGTGTACGAGTTCGCTTTTGTTTTTCATCACAGGTTCCTTTTTAAGTGCGCTTTGCTTAACGAGCATTCACCAGAACTCTTGCTGGTAGCAGATATGATATAATCAGATATTATCATGTCAAGCAAGGTCAGCAATGCGTATCGCTCAATGTAATGATACTTGTCGTCGCTAACAAAACGCTTGCACTATGCGAATGGACTGATGACTGCTTGCCCTGATTTATATTTTGTATCCTATAATATGATCTGTGTTAGACTTAGAAAAAAGGAAACCGGAGCACAAAAATGACCATAGCGCACACGCAACATGATCTCCGCGAAGAACGGCGTAGACAGCTCAGAGAGGCGATCGCCGCGTCAAACTCCCAGACTTCACAAGAGATTGCGCCGGACAGAACCTGCCATGAGTCTGAGCGAGTCCAGTATCCAACTGATGATAGTCAGAGCGCTCAAACATCCAGCCTGCAGGCCGCTGCCAGTGAAAAGCACATGCGAATTTTGGAGGACGTCGCGGCTGGCAAAGCAGGGTCGTCCTCAGTGCGCTGTATTCCGCAGGGTAATGAGCACGTAACCGGTAGGTGCCTGTTCCACTACACGGTTACTACCATTACAGATGAAAGTTTCAGCGGCACATTCACCATCGATGTTCACTATCCGTATCGGTTGATCAGTCAGTCTCAGTCCCTCGGAGGCATGTATCAGCGTGTTATCCTCACCCAAACCTACCCCACCAAGGCTAGCACCTCCGGGGATGATCCTTCTGTTCTTGGCTGTTCCGTGGATCTGATCAACTTGGAGCTGGATTTCAACACTGCTCGGTTGTTCTATAAAGACGTAGCAACACAAATGGATGCCGCGGCTCAGGGTACGCTTGAAGCGCTTAAGCCACCGGTAAAGGAGGTTCCATCCTCATCATCTGCGGCTGAAGCGCCACCCAAAAACACACCCCGTTCGACCGCCGAAGAAAGCGATGATCAACAGAGTACCAACGACACGTCCGCCTCGCACGCCGAGGAACACTCGGTTGCTCACACGCCACAAAAAAAGCACAACAAAACATCCGCTGATGGAGTCTCCAGAGAACAACAGCCAGCCCGCTCAGAATCGAGACAGCCGAAACGTACCGAACGGGATGAAGGAAAGCGACCCTCAACAAACCCGCCACCACCCGAGCAACCGGACAACCGCATGCCCCTATCAACCAAAGCACTGATGCTTACAGGCGGCGCACTGCTGGCAGTTATGATCGCCCTCCTTATTTGGATGATATTACTGAAAACAAACCCGGCTCTGCTGCCGCCACAATCTCAGGCGCAACCCATGGCACCGATCGCCGAGCCACACACACTTAATGGCACACAGAATTCCGAAGAGGACACCTTATGGCAGCCAAACTAAAACCGACAAAACCTATAGAACTGATTATTGCACTGCCAGAAGACCGGCCAATTATCGGTTCCGATATTGTGTTCATGCAAGAAGCTAAGAACATGTCTTTGATGGATATTACGTGGGAATTTGCATGGTATAACTCACGCCACAATATCAATACGATTGATAAGCAGGATGAGCCCCTCACAGACGTGACCCGCGCCATCCTCACTCGCATCTATGCTCAGCGGCTCAATTGCCACATTCCTTATGTGGCACCTAAACACCTTCTGACATACGGATTGCTCCCGGCAACCCCCAACTTCAATGATCTGCATGAGGCGTTCATTCGGATGTTCGAGGAGCTGGATGAAATGGGGCAGTTGGGCGATTACTTGCCCAAGGGCATGTATGCGAGTGATATCAAACCAACCCATTCAGGAGTATTGATAGGCTTCAACGGCAATTCTGCCACCCGTTGGATTAAGGAGAATGACGGCGACATGCCAGGCCCCTGTGCGCGCCGCGTGGCTACGATCGTACATGCCGATATTGAAGCACGCGGCGTTCAAGCGATGGTGGACTTTTTGCACCACGTCAATATTGAAGCGACCACACGGGCTATCCCCGGTGGCATCAAAGGCCTTTTTACAGCCGAAAAGTGGGCCAGCAGCACATTCAAACGCCGCGGCCGCCCCACCGTCGCTGATAAGCAAAGTCAGCTCGCCAAGTCACAAGAGGCCCAGCGCAGCAGCAAAAGCAAGTAGCAGGCTGTCGGATTAAAAGAGCGCCTTAGGCGCTCTTTTTGTTTTTGCTTCGAACTGCATTTAAGTCTGGTTCTCCATCAACATCATTGGTTGATGTTTTACACGCTGGGTACCCCGTGCAACTCCAAAACGGACCCTTGGGGCCCTGATTCTGAACGAACGGCTTCCCGCAATTTGGACACGCTGCATCGCTCACCTTTTTGGCCTGGGGCTGCTCATCCACATCCTCCATCCACTGATCGCATGCCTCACATTTCCACACATGCTTATTTTTGCCCTTCATGAAGAGTCGGACGGCTGTATTATTGCCGCCGCAGCATGGACAAACTGCTGTTTCTCGCACCTGCTCCGGTGGAGGAGTGTAATTGCTCTTAACCTCCTCGACCAGGGATTGCACAAGGGTATGGACTTCACGCTCAAACACGTTGATATCCAACTGCCCGCGCGCAATCTGCTCCAAGCCCATTTCCCACATAGCCGTAGTAACGGGTGATTTCACCGAGTCGGGTAGTAGGTCAATCAACTTGCGACCCATATCGGTGCTGATGATAAACTTTTTCTCTCGTCGAACGACTTTACGACTTACGATGGTCTCAATTATGGAAGCGCGTGTCGCTTCCGTCCCAATCCCTTCCGTGCCTTTAAGGATGGGTGCAAATTTTGGATCAACGACCTTGTGAACGCTCTTCATGGCATCCAGAAGCGTACCATCAGTGTAGTGAGCCGGCGGTGATGTTTTTTTACTGTTTACTTTGGTATCCAAGGCAGACGCAGATTCACCCGCTTCAGTACGAGGTAGTTTCTGCTGATCCTCCTTGGCATCGTCATCATCCAGGTCTGCCCCGTACACAACCTTCCAGCCGGGCACTGCCGGCACATTGCCTTGAGCAGCAAACCCCTGATCCAGGAAGCCTACCAGAATGGTTGAACGATCATATTCGTAGTCTGGGTAAAACTGAGCAAGGTATCGTTTACGGATCAGGTCATAGACCTTGCGACACTTATCATCCAAAGCACCAATATCGCCGTGAACAACGGTCGGAATTATGGCGTGGTGCGCGGACTCGGCAACCTTCTTGCTGTTCCAGCTACGTGATTTGCGCGCGGGGTCAGCCCCCTTCACCAGATCAGCCATCCCGCTATCCGTGGCAGCGACGGCGGCTAGCACAGTCGGCACATCGGCCCGCTGCTCATCAGGAAGATAATTACAATCCGAACGCGGATAAGACGTCAGCTTATAGGTCTCGTACAGCTTCTGAGCAATATCCAAAACCTCCTGTGCTCGCATGCCCCATTTAGATGAACACTCTTTTTGGAGAGTGCTCAGACTAAAGAGTAAGGGAGGAGGTGTTTTCTTGCGCTCGACACGGGCACTGATAATTTGACCTTGTTGACCCCTGACCGCTTCAGCGAGCCTATGCGCAACATCACGATCCAAGCAATGACCACTTTCATCCCGGTGGGCATCAGGAACAACCCACTTTGCTTTGAAGTTCCCATTCGCAACTTCGGTATCAACCACGACCTCGAAGTAGTCTTTGGGCTTAAAGTTTTCAATTTCACGATCCCGCAACACCACAAGATAAAGAACCGGTGTCTGTACGCGTCCCACACTTAAAGGCTGGCCATCAGCAAGCGTCATGGACTGACGCCCAAAGAGGGTATACGCACGCGTTAAATTCATCCCAACGAGCCAATCCGCACGGCTTCGCGCCTGCTGTGCCAGATATAGGGGCTCAGTTTCAGGCCCCTGTTTCAACTGTGACAGAGCTTTTTTGTATGAGGCCTCATCCTGCGCAGAGGCCCATAGACGACTTATGCGTCCGCGGTAGTTGAAGTGATCCAACACCTCTCGAGCGATGGCTTCACCCTCCCGATCTGCGTCTGTCGCGATAATCACTTCATCAGCCTTCTTCAGTACAGAGCCAATGTATTTGAGCTGGGCACGCGCATCATCAACCGGCAGCATCTTCCACGTGGATGGAATGATGGGAAGGTTGGCCATAATCCATTGCTTGTTCGCAGGATTGTAGTCATGCGGCTCCGCTTGTTGCATCAAGTGCCCACGCGCCCACGTCACCACATGACCACCTTTTACGGTGATATGCGTTTTCTGCCGCTGCTCCTCGCCCAGTACCTTTGCGAGGTCGCGCCCCTGACTGGGCTTTTCACAAAAATAAACTTTCACTCACCTACCTCCTCAGGCCGCACGGCCTCGACGCCCACGCTGAGCATTGGCACGTGCCTTGATGGCATCAGGTGTATTTTCTTCCAGTATCCACCCTTCTTTAATCAGATCACGCTCCAGTGCCAAGACGCCCTCCCACACCTCTGGGGTTACGCAGTGGGTGCCCAGCATGTCCTCTACCTCATAATGCGCCCAAGGACCGGCTGCCTCTGCAGGGGCTGTTCGACGTCCGGCGCCATTAAGCAGGTACCACAGGGTTCGATCGATCGGACGCAACCAAATAAAGTCCGCCGTATTCAGAATGCCTCGCCGGCGAGCTGAATGCAGCAGCTGAAAAATCAGCGTGGTCAGGTACGCGTGGCTGGCCAAAATTTTCACCAATTCACGTTTATTGCGACCCGGGTTGTCCAGGTAGCGCGATAGAACATCCTCGACACCCTCTGTGTCTAGATCATCCAGGACAATCTCGGGCTTCCCCGTTTTTTTATAATTTGGGTAGTAAAAACTATCGTTGAATTGAATGAGGAGTTCGTCTGACTGAGCCCGGTCTTCTGGCGCTTGAGGGAAACCACGTAGCAGAAACACTGCAATCAGAGCCTTGTAGTGCTCGGGCCAAGTTCTCCAGCCAGGGATGTTGATAATCCCCTCCTGCACAATCGGTATACCCAATTGACGCTCCAAAACAGCTTTCGCTTTTTCACGATCAAAGCGGTATTCACTCACATGATCGCGATCGACATCCCTCCAACTCTTCCCCTTCAAAAGTCTGCGGTTTGCAGGAATATCTTCAGCCCCACCCGGAAGCCCATACATCAATTTTTCCATCATGCAAAGATCAATTGACGACCGCATGGATGCCCAAGGTCCACTATCCATCGGTTTTTTGTCGATATCCAAACCAATAACAGGCCGCACCGCGGGAAATTTGAGCGCCTTCTGCTCGAGGAGTCTTTTCATAGTCATATTGCGACGAAAGCGCGAAATCGGTGTGCGCGTAGCTAATCGCAGAGCACCAAAACCTATCAGACCTGCCATCAACCATCCCACATACCGACCAGCAAAATTGGCAATTTGAAACGCTTCCGCATACGTCATCTCCTTGTAATCTGCCCAGTCCAGGCGCCCAATGCCAACCGCAGCTTTAGCCATACGCTCATCTGGGATAATAAAGCTGCTGATAAACGCTTTCCATTTCGCTAATGTCAGCACACCATATACGATGTAATCCTTAAGAAACCACGCAATGAGTAACACCAAACCAATGACAAAGATGGCAAGAATGAAATTGCTATCGGGATCGCTCCCGTTACCTGCTTGTTGAGCCGCCATGCCTAAACTCCCGTTGTGTTAACGTCCGCGCAGCCAGTCACCGTAGGTGACCCAGTGTTTATTCTTCAGTACATCCAGGCGCCACATCAAAATAGTGCTTCGGGCAATCGCTATAAATATCATTAATACGCCACCAAACAGTCGGGAAATAGTGGCGAGCACAGCACCATCACTGAAAATACCGGCATAAATACTGAACAACCCCAGTACGCCAATCAGCATGAATAAAACGAACTCTATATAATGCCCTCGAATGACCAGGGGTCTGTTCTCATTTGTAATACCCCAGCGCGCTGCAATATGATCGTACGTAAGAGCCTCATCCCCCAGTGACTCTTTCCCTCTGACAACACGAAATGCACGACCAATGGTGAAGAGCATTCTACCAATAAAGGTTCTGTGCTCTTGAAGGTCTCCGACTGGTCGTATTAAGTTGGTGAAAGGACGGGTTCGGTTTTTAATAAATCCGTTTTTGGAATCTGACATCTGAACCTCTGTGTTAAATAAAAGCACTCGGCGCTGGATAGAATTCGTTTAATCTATGCCGCTCTCGCTCCAGCAGCCAAGGAATGAAAGCCCCGTCTTCCCTAAGGTATTTTTTCCGCTGCCCCGGCGTAATGTGTCCGAGGGCATTAAGAAAAAGACGTCCCTCATGACAAATTACAACAGCCGTATCGCGCGATACATGGCTGAGCATGGCTTTATACAGTATTGCTTGATCCCGCACTGTCAGGGGCCGCTCCTCACCCAGTGTCTCGATCACATTCTGGCATGAAGACTCTGTGAGTGGCGTTACCACCGTATCCATCACTGCTTGCGTACGCACAACCGAATCGCCCTGCGACAATTGCCCGAATACCAATTTATATAGCTCTTCGCTATACCAACTGTTTTCATTTGATGGATGCATCGTGTACAACGCTTCATCGATATCCAAAAAGGCTTTATGTAGTATTAGGAACCGATCTGCTTGGAAATTGCTTAAATGATCGCGCTCAGGTGGATCGTCCATTTGCCGGTCTTTGATTTCACGAAGTGTAAACTCGACGAAATCGATGAACTTGCCACCGTAGGTTGCCTCCTTACGCTCCATCCACATGTCTGAAACCAGTGAAGACACCATCTCATTAAGCTTGGACCGGAAATCCGGATCATCCCAATCGATGCCGTGATCATAGGGGTGGTCGCCTTGCTCCATTGCCTTGCAACGTTTAACGAAGGATGCCGTCAGCCCCGTGGTATCACCCAACTGCTGCTTAATGACATCGATAGCAGCCAGGACCCGAGATCGTTCCATTTCACGTTGTTGCATCGGAGAAAGGCCGACCAGTTCCTGCTCCGTTGGTGTAATCCCTGGACGCGCCGATACACTTCGCACCTGCTTAGCTGCCAGCTTGAAAGCGTACAGAAACTTTTTCAGCCGCTGCTGCTTGCTCTGCGCTTCTAGCCGATCCTTCTGCAAGCGCTCCAACATGAGCGACAGTGATTCATTATCATCAGGGCCTGAACCTTGAGTGATATCGGCTTCCGTCAGGATCTGTCCCTTAACTTTACTCGGGTACATATTACGCCCTGCTTAGGTAAAAATAGGTGTCCGCGCATCCGGGGCACTGCCCTGAATCATTGCTTCAAGTCCCATATGTTCACCGTTTAGCGTCTTGCTTACCGCAAGCACATCGATCATATCTACGAGATATGCACCTGATCGTGTTTGAGCTAGAAGCCCATTATGGCCAATGGTCGTCAGCAGGTCTTCGAATGACTTCCAGCAGAGCGCAGAAAGCATCAACATGTGGCTGGTTTTAAACGAAACTTCATCTGCCTGTAGCACATAGCCCGCAAGGCTTGCCCTGCTTGCTCGGATGGAAAATGGCATACCATCGACCAGGTTCGTGTCGAGTTCGCGATCCACAATGCCATTACGCACATTGCCGACCAGAATGGGCAAACAGGCATCATCGGCAAAGAACTCTTCAGCCTCAAGAGGATCTTCACCCACCGTGAAACGAATATTGTGCCGCTGGGCCATATTCGCCAAAATTTCAGTAACCAGTCCCGATACTGACATTGCGTAACACCCCTGTTTGGACGTCAACTTGTGTATAATTGATACTATCGATTGTATCACACAACATCTACACTGAGGTTCCGTATGGAATATAGCCTGCAGTCAGAAGCGGTCTCCTCCTACGTGATTGCCATGCGTCAATATCACGGCTGGGCGAAACAGCGCTTGAGGAACGGCGTACAGGCGTCAAAACATCGAATCATCATCGATGCGTTCAATGAAGATGTAAACTGGCTGGTCACCGTTGGTATCGATGATGATGGATTACCTATTTTCGGCCTCTACGACGAGCCCTACTCCCAGTGGTTCGATAAGATTCCTTGGGAATTCGTGGTATATGAGCGAGGTCAAATCACGCTGATACCAAAGCAACTGCGGATCTGCGGCATGGATAATCCCATTTCCGTACAGCCGCTTGTCATTATCCTGAGCGAAGGGCATGTTATGCACATGCGTCAATGTGATGCCCTAAGACTGGTACGTTTCTGCGCTGACCCCCGCACACGCGAGGCTGAGATCATTTACCGATTCCCTTACCTGCTATCCCGCGCTGACAAGAGTGCCCTTCCAGGTGATCGCAATGTGACAGCATGACCGCTGTGCACATCGG
Organism: Marinobacterium sp. BA1; assembly: GCF_041155135.1. Classification (NCBI taxonomy): domain Bacteria; kingdom Pseudomonadati; phylum Pseudomonadota; class Gammaproteobacteria; order Oceanospirillales; family Oceanospirillaceae; genus Marinobacterium; species Marinobacterium sp. BA1. Next base: position 139,942 of record NZ_BAAFHC010000002.1, on the reverse strand, counting down.
GCGAACACCAGAAAATGCAGCGGTGTTCGCCCGATGTCGACTACAATAGCGTATCCGACTCTTTCAGCAACATCTCATCCGCCACAACTTCGATAATTGTTCGAGATTGCTCGTCACGCTCAGACGACATTTCACCACGCCTGCGCTCGATCTCTTTAACAGCACTTCCAGACGGGAAATACTTGCAAAGCATTTCCAGTGCTCGGCGTGCACCTACACGTTGGTAAAGAATATCGCGTAACGTTCGGTTCTCAGCAGACGAATCGAATGCCCACAATTCAGTCAGACCGAGCGTCAGATACAAGTACATCTCTGCGTTACCCAGCTCTGTACTGGCGGAACAATAGACGCCTGCACCTTTACGCCCGGGCTTGAGGATCTTGTTGAGAATGATATCGCGTGCAGAGGGTGACAGCTCAAACCGCTTCACAATGGCATCGGCATCGCTCGGTGTATTCGCGCCGAGGACGAACCGTGTCGAAGACAGGTTTATCATAATGTCATCGAAGTCATCTATGTTCTGCGACACCAGCATGATCTGAATGCCCCACTTACGTCCCTCTCGAATGTCACGAACAATCTGCTCACGGATACCTTCAACCTTGCCGGTTCGGTGGAATTCGTCAAGACAGAGAAGCTTGGGGTCGCTTGCCGTTTCAGCTACACGCCGCGCATGGTAACCACGGTACTTGTCACTGAAGAATGGAAGACTGTCCTTGCCAAAGTAGTAACGTTGCGCCAGTACATAGCGTGCCAGCATGTACATAACACCCGTTTGCTTATCGGCCTTGGCCGAGCCTTTAGGGCAAACCTCATCAAGATCTAGTGATACAACACGGGCATTACTGATATCGAAACGTGTAGCCATGGCAAGGATGGGAAATTCGTTGATAGCCTCATTGATCATTCGCCATACGTAATCGATAACACTTTCCTTGGTATCAACAACACCCTTATAGATGTTCGTAATCGCAGGGTCCTTAACCACGGCGGCACAATCACCCAGCAACGGAACCGCGAAACGCTGAGCGCGGGCGGCATGCTCGGGATACCCTTTGTCGAAGAGTTCATCCACGATCTCGTACCAGGTTGTGGCATGATCAATATGCAATCCTTGGCTGAGAATAAACTGGGTCAACTCAGGATCTTGGTGTTCATCAAATCGCTTAGGCGTACGCTCATTGAACACATCGTAAACAATCTCAACGATCTGACTGGCAATACCGGCCACACCGGATTCCGGTTTAACTTCACCAACCTCGGTACACAGAATACACAACAGGTTAACGAGCATCGCCTTATGATCCGGCATCGGCTTGCGTAACCCTAACGGCAGATCGAAGGGGTTGATCGCATACTCCGGTGTCATTTTAAGACGGTGATACATTACCTTGTCTTTCATGTCGTCCGGGAGTGATTGCTGCAGCAAGGCGATCAGCCCTGATGATGAGGGCCCTATGTCAAGAATTGAGATATACGGCAACCGCTCGAGACCACCTCGCAATGCCAGTGCCATGTTATGCGCATTGAGCAATACCGACTTACCCTGCCCCATCGGTGCAAAGGCCAAGGTCACCGCGGCTGTTTGCAGACTGGAACCCGGCTGGTATGACATGAGCTTCCCGTCCGGCGTTCTGAACGGCAGCGCACCTTCGATCCAGGGGGATGCAGGCCTCGCCATAGGGAGCATCTGAGTGATCTCATGAATCGGCGCCGCTACCGCCGGTGCCGGGTTGATCCGATTGGTGCCCGGAAGTGTTGCTGATACACCGCAAAGCGGATCGCCAAACACTTGCCGAGTATCACTATTGCCCCATGATTGAATACACTGCGATAAACGCGAGGCTCGATTTCGCATCAATGAAGTATCATCTGCCGGCGCCCACGTATCAGCACAGAGCCGGAAACCAATAATGGTCTCATTATCCAACTCCATCTGACGAAGACCTTCGTAGGCAGCATTGAACCGCTTATTATTACCCGACGTGACATGCAACACCGAGGCTAGAATCGATTTCAGGTTAAATCCATTCAGCCCACTGGGTGTTAGATCGACCCCTACACGAAACGGTATTTGTGCCTCAATCAACGAACTCAACAGCCCCTGGAATGACTGCGGACTTTGCGGTGGCATTGACATAACGACCGGCGCGTGAAGATTGTCACCTATCTCAATCCAGCGATGATTGACTATTTCACCGGCGCCTCGTGGAAACACTTGATCCCGTATGCGCGGATACAGGACCGTCTCTTTTTCATCCGTGGGCGCGTCTGGAAAACGAACGGGAAAGCGATCGCCTGGGAGCAATGGTCGCCATTTGTCTGACGTGAACTCCGGGTCAACTTCTTTACGGATCGCCGTTAAAGCATCATGAGCATTCATAGCCTCACAGACCACACCCAAGCTTCGCAAACCATCTATCAACTCCCCAACGGTTGATACATGGTTGCTGTACAGCCCTGGGGAACTAGGCGTCATGTTCTGGCAATAACGTCCCGTCGGCATTTTTTTCATTGCCGCACCACGTTCGGCAGCTGCTGCTTTAATCTCAATTTGACTGAAAACGCCATAGTTCGTCGAAATTGCCAACCAGGTACTTTCCGATGCGCAAAACTGAACCAGTGCATCGCGTTTAGCGTTGAGGACCCAGTCTATATCCATATTGAGACGTTCTGCAGTTTTGCGCGCTGGTATAAGTGATGCATCGATTTCGCGCGCAGCGCCAAATGGGTCACGCTTGTACACAAGTTGCAATGAATGCCCTTCAGCGCCCAGCACGGGCGCCAATCGTTCATTTAGCGCTCGTAGATATTCAGGAAACTCATGCGGCCCCAAAAGCTTCTGAACCCCCCGGATGTTCACAATTGAAACCAAGGTACCGTCTTGACGCACGAATGTACTCATATCATCTTCAACGGTCTCAATGTCGATGTATGAGCCCGCTTCAGTCTTAAATATAGACCCAAGTGTAAAGAGAACATCGGTTGTAAAATCCGCCATAGCACCTAGCATATGAATCCCTCACCGTGCCGCGTAGCGGCTAAGCCAGTCGTCAACTATTTCATCATCAGCCATTAAGTAATCTTCGGCTAAACCACCGCTGAGCATTAACATGTTCGCCCCCCATGCACTGGTGTCAGACTGGAAAATCGACGCATTATTCAAACTCTCTTCTGACGGCGGCAGCATCATAGGCAACACATCTGCTTGTCGGCAGACCTGGAGTACGTCATTGGTTGCCTCCTTTGGCAGCCACGCGTGGATCTTGCCCGCGCCGTAACCGGCTACCAAATAGCCTTGAGATGTCAGCTCTGACGCCGACATCATGCACAAAAGTCGATCATACGAACGGATAAACGGCGCCCAAAGATTGGTTGAGACATCCTTCTGCATGGGCCGAGGATTGTGCATCAGGAGCCCACTCCAAAGACCCGCTGCAAACATGCCCATTGAATGACTCACACACTCAGCAGGTGTGATCGATTCGAAGAACTGAGCGATCTGTGGAATTTCCAGCGGCGGCCTGCAAATTGACTCATCAAATACGAGCGCCTCTTTGATCTCTATCGTGGCGTTATTCATCAGTGCAACAAGATCGTGCGTCGTCAGCCACTGGCGTGTGCACATGTAGCTACGGACGAAGTCGCCTTTGATTTTGATATCCCGTCGTGCAATGCCACCGTAGCTGATCACCGAGCTCACGGAATCATCTATTTCATGGATCACCGCCCGGGCCAATACAGGTCCTTTCTGGCTCAGCGCCCACTCAGCAAAATCATGCCGATTGGTCGGAAGTTTTGAACCAGGTAAAGCCGTATATTTGGGCTCGGTCGGAACCGAAACTTCAAGCATGGAAAGCGCATGTGCCATACGTGGCTTATAAAATTTCTTGTACTCGTGCTCGCTTATTTTGAAGCGGTTATGACAGCTCACCCAATCCTGACGCGCCTCTGATGCAGCAATGAGAAGATCAGAATCAACTTTCTGGTCGGCTTTCACGAGCGTTTCGCGCAACATTTTGCGAGCATCAAACATAGGCGGTCGCCAGTTAGCACGCTCGATACCCAGAAACGCACACTGAATTTTGACAAAGCGCTCAAACACATCCGCCAATAGACGCGCTTCAAGATGCCCCTCGATAGCCTTCTGCTCGAATGAGAAGTCAGCCGTTAGACCCAACTCAAGCCTGAGGTCGGACATTTTAACGGGCAAAAACGCATTACTTCGAAAAAAAGCGTTGTTCGAAAGCCCCTGATTGTAGGCCACGGAAGAATCGCAGCTGAGCATCCAGCACACATCACTGCGAAGCGCTTGCACCCCTTTAATTCGCCTCGGATATTTCTCACCCGCTATGCAGGACCAGCCTTGTGCCGGGTCCACTGAATCGTCGAAAACAACAACGCCGACGCGCAACATGCACAGCCTCCATAGACCGGTTAGATAATCAGGGTTTTATTTGCAGGCCTTACATCTAAACAGGCTCTTGCAGTCCGATGGACTCGCTGACCTGGTGGATCAGGGCATCCCAGCCGTCTGGCTTTACCCCTCTGAGCCAGACGTTGTCGGCCCAAAAATTTATATGTTCGGAAAAGTGGGTCATATCAGGCACCAACCTCAAACTCCCCAGGAACAGGTGCCGTAATGCATACTCACGATCCGTCAGCCCCATCAGTGCGCCTGACAAAACCTCAAGTGCATCAAAGCTGGTGAGGGGCACACCAAGAGCCTGTAGGCGCGCATCCCCTTGGCTCAGCATGTGCTGATACAAATCCGCAACGTGCGCACATCGCGCCTTCGCGGATGCCGATAGCTGAATCTCATCTCTGCGAGACCGATCATCAAGCCGCATCAGGAAAAACATGCCATGACACAGCAAATTCAACTCAGCCTGAGACACTTCAGGCAACCAAATCGGCAATGCACTGAAAAGATCACCTCGCCTACCAAGTGTGAACACTTGGTGGCAATAGGGGCATAGTGTCACCAGGTTATCCATCTCATTGTGATGATGGTCGTCATCGATATGGTGCGCTTCGAGAAATCCGCTTGGTGCATGTTGGTCACTGACAGACGCAAAACCACATGCCTGACATGTAAAGTGATCACGCATCAGAACTTTCAGGCGGATTTGTTGAAATGCACTATCCGCGGCCTTGACCTCTGGGTCGTTGCGCCGCGATAGCTTTCGCTTAATTCCAGGCACCAACTGAAAAGGGGCGCGCTTGGCGCGCCCCTTTAGCTGCTGCGTAACAGACTGCAGCGTATTTGACATGGACTACAGACCAATCCGGTCGAGGGAGGTATCACTGGTGCTGAACGTAGACTGTGTGACCATCTGCAGAATCACAACAATAATCAGCAAGAACGCGCCGCCAACAATGAACCAGATGGAATGAGAAACCGGCTTCTGCGGATTGTCTTTACGTGTTGCCAACCCCCAAATACCCATACCTACCAGCACAAAGCCCAGAAAACCGAAAATCGTCTGGACCCACTGACCAGCATCCGAGAACTGGCCCCCTGTTTTTGATATGACATCTGACAATTCCATCGCACTGGCGTTACCGGCGCCCATCGCAGTGACCGTCGCTATAGCCATGATGGCATAGTAACGGTTAGCCATTTTTTGACGCATTTGCTTTGCATGCTTCATAATCCAAGTTCCTCACTTGACATATATTGTATAACCCAATATTATCGAACACAGATCCAAGCGGTAACGTCCCTGTAGTCGGGGCCATTTGGAAGAACTGACAGCATATACACAAAGGGTTTGCCGTACAGACTTTGCCGTGCTGTGCCTAACTGATTATACCACAAATACTTTATGTGGGTTGTAACTACACCCGCGTCACACCATCAATGATCATATGGATAATGCTGTTCGCATCACCCCCCATCGTGTTACCCAGGATTCCCAGAAACGGCTTGATATTCAGGGCCAATGTTCCGCCTACAAGATGCGTTGCAGCATGGCCAATACTTACACCCTGCCCGGAAGCGCCGCCTTGGGATGATTTCTTAATCAAAATCAAACCCCGGGCAATTGCCAGCGCCCCTACGATTTGTATTACGGCAAAAGCAAAGTTTATTCCTGATGCATATTCAGCAAACTCACTTTCCGCTGTGTAGAATTTGCCTTCAGATAATACGAGTGAAGCCTCGGTACTGAAGCCCAAAGATCGCGACATCGTATCAACGACAAGTCCGATGTTGATCAAAAACACACCCGTCAACAGCGTCGAAATCACGATGGCTGGCTTTGATCCTCCACCATCCGGCCTATTGAGAGTAGCTGCCTTAAGGAGCGAGTAGCCAACTAAAATAAAACCGATGAATATGCAAAGGACTGCAAGAACAGGACCAAACGCCTCAAGCGCCCGCGTCAGCCCATCGAGACCAATTTCCTCCTCTGCATACACAGGACGAACTATAAGCAAGCACAACATACCCAAGTAATATGCTACTTGGCTGCGCGACTGTGTGCCCCTTAAATGCACGAGAGAACTCATCCGCATCACTGCACTCCTCAACGAAGCCTCAGCGTACCACCGGTAGTACTCACAGTCTGGGACGCCATATTAATGGATGTGATTCGGCCTACACCGGGTACGCTTTCCCCAACGGCACCACTCACGTATTGACCATCACGCGACACCAGCACTACGCGCCCAGGGCTCATGCCTGCGACCTGCCAAACAGGACCAGAGTACTTTGCCACCGCGGACCCACCACTGCGGGTAGTAGCAGCTATAGCGCCCGTGGTCAGTCGTGCATTGCGCGCCTTTTCAGCATCGCTGATATCATTGCCATCCACCCGGACTTTCAGACCAACCGGAATGAACGAAGGGTTATTGATGCCGTTGGTTTTGACCAAAGCTTCAAGTGACACGCCATACTTCGCAGCGATCAATGACAGTGATTCACCTCTGGCCACAGTATGCATGCCACCTACAACAGATTGTTGCTTGCCGCTATTGCCTGTGCCATTACCAGATGCGCGTTGTGCAGTCTGTGATGACCCTCTCAGGATTTCATCAAGTTGCTTCTGCATCTGAACAAGAGATTGCAAGGTGGTTGATTGAGCCTGTTTCAGCGCTCCGACTTCCTGCTGCGTAGCGCGCACCTGCGCCTGTGTTTCGCGGTTGTGCTTCTCAATTTCAGCCACGCGGACAGCCACATCGTCCATCTGTCCGACCATCTGTTGAATCATACCTTCAATGCTGCCCGCATCACCCTCGATAGAGAGACTGCCCTCTGAAGCGCTGTTACCTGGGGCAGGAGCGGCTGTCGTTGCATTTCTCGGTGCCTGCGGGACGTTTGTGGACGCACGTGAACCATTGGGAGCTGGCGTTGCGCGGCCTTCCATTAGCGCAGCAATGCGATCCACCTCAGCATCAGCACTATGATCAACGGGCGTTGGTGTAGGTTGCTGTATCGGCGCTTGCATCTGCGGTTGCTGAAAGGTCGACGCCTGGGGCTGTACCGCTCCACCACTAAATACGCCATTCATAGCTGCCATGGCACCCAAACCCACCAAGCCAAAAGAACCGATGAACAGTATGGGTTTCAGTTTGGACTTTTTCTTGGGCGGCGGCGCTGCAGCAACATGCCCTTCATAGGCGCGTTGCTCATCCGAATGCTCGTAAATATCACCTTGCTCAGATGGATCAATCTGAACACCGAAGTTGTCGGTACCATGGTCAGCATATTGATCATGGTGTGCGTCTTCGCCCTGACCATTCTGATAATATTGTTCGTCTGACATGCTATTACTCCACAGGATTCAGGAAAAGGAGACCCATGCCGGTATCGGCATACTTGATGACGGTCGGCGGTCGATTGGCTAGAGGCCGGACAACATTGGCAAGCTCATCCCCCACCTTGGACAGAGCGGCCAGTGCCTGGTCTTTGGTAGTATCAATGGTTGACACCACCTCTTCAGAAAACTCAGAACTTCGAGTCACTTCGCGGCTGGCCAACACGGCATCACCATAGCCTTGAAGGAAAGCTGCACCAAGCAATGCACCAAAACGCTGGAGATAATGCCGATCAACTTTATCAGCCAGGCCGATCAATCTTCGCTCAGGATCAATGGCGACTGCATCGATCGCAAGATGCTCACCTGATGGCATCACCATGCGGTTGTACCGCATCACTAGATAATCGTTTGACACCGTGAAATTACCCAACAGATGAGCACCGTTATACTTGCCACCCTGCACTGTCGCACGCAGCGGCCCCGGCACATCTGAATTAGCCTCCATATCGAGAGTGGCGTAGAGCACTGTCCCCGCATTAATCAGATATTGCGTAGATACACTACCTGAGTCCGTCGAACCTGAGTCATCACCTCGGGCAGATGTACGGCTCCCTGCAGATTGCTGCCCCGCTTCCGCACGTGACGGCGTATAGCCGCTTGCAACAAAACCACCCGCACCCTGAGGCCTGTGAACAGCGGCAATACGCTGCATCTCCTGCCGCATTCTCTGGCGCTCGGCTTCGCGGTACTCAGGCGTCATGAACTCCCGACCATCGTGCTCATAGTAGCTACGATTGACCTGCGGCGGGTTCTTGCTGGCCTCAAGCATAGTGCGAGCGCGCTCAAGATCAGCCTTCAATTGAGCCTCACGCCGCGCCGCTTCCTCAAGTTCGGCCGCCAAGCGGGTTCGTTCCGCCATACATTCACTGTCGTTTTCACACATCTCATCAGAGACCCCATCAACAAGCGTTGGAATGGCACTTTTTCCGGTGCGAAGGGCCTCATCCACGACTTGCTGATTCTGCTCTCGAATCATGCGCTGATACTCTTCATCGGCGCCCTCGCCGGTAGGATCAGCCCGCACCTCCGGCGTACGTGCAACTTTCGCCTGCGCGGATCCTGCATTAGATGATGTAAAGTGCTTAATGGTGAACATGGCAATCACGACGCCAATCAAAAACACACCACCCACGATTGCCAGCATGCGTCCGCTACCGGACAGCGCCCTGGCGTATTTCCCTTTTTTCGCAGCCATTACAGACGCCCCCTCTCATTGCGAAGATCATTCAAGGTAATTCTGAGCGTGCCTACTTTTCCATCTGCACTAAACAGCACCATGGGCGTCTTGTTCATCCGGTACACCCTGACCCCCCCAGTGCCATTGGAAATGGCACTGGGGCGCGGTGAACTCACATACAAACCAGTTCGGATATACAATTGATCGCTGTATTCCCAAACGCGAAATCGTGCATCCGACACCGCCAGGCTAACGGCAGACGCCGGCGGCACCCCATCGATAAAAGCCATCATGGTTGAATCAGGCGTTGCACTGGGCATGCCGCCACCGAAGCTGTACACCTGACTCGAACGCGGCCCTACCTCGCCCACAACAAGATCGGCTCGCACGTCCATGAGATCGCGATTCACTTCAAGCTCAATGATAAGCGGCACTGATTGCCCTTCCAGCTGAATAGCCAGATTCGACGTTCCCACATTCATCAACGCAGCAATACTCAGTACATTGAAGGGGTCCGCCTCTGGAACCGTCGTCTGAAAAACACCGGGTGCGCCATTATTATGACCCACTATCGGCCAAGGGTTACCCTGACTGTCAACAACAACCAAACTAGCTACGTACCTGGGTGCGATGCTGATCTTTGGAATCTTGCTACCGGGAGCCAGCGATATGGAGTGAGACTGACTTCTCATCACAGGAGGTTTGACTTGATGTACTGCCTGTTCTTTCTGCAACAAGTATTCTCGAAACTGCCGAACCTCATCCGGGCTCAGCAATGACTCCTCTCGTGTCGCTTGTCGATACATGGACTCGCGATCGTCTGCAATCGGCGGCAGCACAATGATAGGCTGCTGCGTTAAGACCTTGGGTTCGTAGTGTGGGTTGACCTGTGCTTCATTTACAACATTCGCCTGTGGCGTATCCACTTCAGGCTGAGCAGACCCCTCTGCGACTGCATGAGCACAGCACAGCGTGATCGACGCAGCAAGAAACCGGTTAGATGCTTTCACAAAACGCTCCTTTTAATCATCGCTGAGAGAACACCAGCTGCTGTATCGCTATTCCGTCACGGCTTCTTTCGGCAGACACACGCATCACCAGCACGTTCGCCATCAGGCGCTGACTGCTGCTCTGGGTAGAACCGTGATAAGTCACGGTCAGGGGTATCTGCATCTGATAGCTGTAAACTCCGCGCACAGGCCCTTGACCAATAATACGCGGCGCCCCATTGGCAACTGCCTTCACTACATGTCGATTTGATTGTATCGAATCGAGGTTCCCTGAATCACGAAGAGCAATCAAGTACGACTCAAAGCCCTCTTTTGTGAACAACCCCTCTGATTTAGCCAACTGATCGCGATAATTCAGGAAATCGATTCCCAATATCTGAGTAACGGCAGATACAGTCCAGTTGGTTACCTCATTGGGGGTGCTGAGCGGTTGCGAAACTGGTATCACAGGAATGATCCGGCCATTATCTGTGGCAAAGTATTGCGCTTCGGGCTTCATGGCAATGGCAGTCACCGCTACGCCGATGCCAACCACGCCTACCAACTGACTGACTATTGCTACTGACATTGCACGCTTTGCAAGGTCCTTGTACCAATCATTGCGCCTTGTTACCTGCCTGGCCGCTGCACCTCCCTGAGGAGCGTTGTGCTTAGCGGACTGTTGCCTGCCGCCCGTCTGCACACCGGGCGGACGCGTTTGCTGTTTCGTTTGGTCCATGAAAACTCCGAGCGAGTAGCACCCAATATGGTTGCACTTAAGGCTTCCGACCTGGTCATCATAGAGCTCAGAAAAGAAGTAAAGCCTTCGTTTCTTAAACAAAGATTACCTGCGACCTGCGAGTGCGTCGTGCCTTTCTTATGCGATATTACCATAAATAGAAATGCACGGGTGCTGTTCCCTCTCACACGAAGGAAGGTGTTTGACTGATTTTTTTGGCAAACACAATTCGCTCCACCGCCTGAATGTCCGCCTCATCGGGCTGAACATGGATGCCTCCCACGCGTCCAGCGGTGCGCCTCCCGTAATGCTCGCCGGCCGTATCAGGTGACGCGTGCCCCATCAGGGCCGCCACTTCCACTTTGGAAAAACCTCCCGCTTTTGCGTGAGCCGCAAACTGGTGCCGGCCGCTGTACAATGTGAAACGCGGGGCCGTCTTATCTTGGCTTTCACGGCCTGCGATACACTTATCGTGAACGCGCCGGACGGCAACAGCCATCAAGCGTGTAACGTCCGCATCATGATCGTCGAGATCAGTAACATGTGAGCCCTGTTCGGCGATGGTGTTAAGCAGCCAGCGGACTGCCTCGATGACACGCTCAGGCATGCCTTCACCAACATGCAGTGTTCTATATTCACCGAAGCTTCTGCCTCGCGAATGCTTTGCATTTCTTACTAACAAGTGTCTTTCTTCTTCATCGTACAACGCGCCGAACCATTCGATCGGGCGCAGTCCGAAGTGCCTGGAACAGAACATGATCGTCACACCTATGCGTGCATGGATCCCAAAGCGACCATAGAAAGCGGTTTTCATCATGCTGTCGATGATGTCGTCCGGTAATCGCTTAGCTCTCAATCCCGACCTACTGCCACTTTGGCCCGTCGACAAATCCGGGATGTCAATCTGGACACCTGCGTTCCCAAGCGCGTAGTTAAGAGCAGAGCGATACACCCTTAGTGTTCGAGAGCTGAACTTTTTCGATAGCTCATTGATCAGCCACTCCCTCAGGAGCTGCGGGTCATCTCCGATCTTGCAACTGTTCTCCTCCTCAAATCGAGCAAGTAGTCGTCCTGCTGTTCTTGCATACCGCTCTTGCGTTGAGCGCGCCAATTTCTGTTTTTGATGCTGTTCCTTTGGCATGACGAATGGCCCTCTTTTTTTACCCGAAAAGTGTGTTTCCGTTACTACAGACGATGATTTTCTATGCTTGCCGGGGTGCTCGCAAGGCTCTCCCCCCGTTACCTCACGCAAAAACGGATTAAATATTCCACTTAAAACGATCTTAACTACATCCCTATAATATTACACACCACTTGCGCAATTACTTACACATCTATAGTGAAACCCATTACACGAAATTAACGTATTCGTAAAGAGGTTACACATCTACTTTGAAATAAATTACACAAACAGATCCAAAGAATGCGTTTCATGTACACCTATTCACCCCCTGTTTTCTATCTACGCAGGGCCTATCCATCCCTTTTATGTCGATCTAAAGCTCGCTTGCCCACGGCGGATACAGCCATCTACCCACGGCGGATGCAGCCATCTACCCACGGCGGATGCAGCCATCTACCCACGGCGGATGCAGCCATCTACCCACGGCGGATGCAGCCATCTACCCACGGCGGATGCAGCCATCTACCCACGGCGGATGCAGCCATCTACCCACGGCGGATGCAGCCATCTACCCACGGCGGATGCAGCCATCTACCCACGGCGGATGCAGCCATCTACCCACGGCGGATGCAGCCATCTACCCACGGCGGATGCAGCCATCTACCCACGGCGGATGCAGCCATCTACCCACGGCGGATGCAGCCATCTACCCACGGCGGATGCAGCCATCTACCCACGGCGGATACAGTCATCTACCCACGGCGGATACAGCCATCTACCCACGGCGGATGCAGCCATCTACCCACGGCGGATACAGGCATCTACCCACGGCGGATACAGCCATCTACCCACGGCGGATACAGCCATCTACCCACGGCGGATACAGCCATCTGCCCACGGCGGATACAGCCATCTGCCCACGGCGGATACAGCCATCTACCCACGGCGGATACAGCCATCTACCCACGGCGGATAAAATTATGGGTACCCACGGCGGATACAGGCTCGTGTTGAGCACAATCATCTATTACATATGTGGTACAATCAGATCGAATAGTTGCCGCAACACGAAGGCGAATTGGCAAGCCATTTAGTTAGATCGAATAACTCAATTGGGAATATGAGATGCGTTCACGAAATCTGAAGAATGCCCTCCGCACAGGAGGTGTCCTCTTGGCGACAGGCGCTCTGCTCGCCGGGTGCCAGAAAGCCGCTCAACCTCAACAGCCACCCAAAGCTGATCCCGTGATCGTTGCACTCAAACAGGCTGTTGAGCGCATTCAGGATGAGCACAGCGTGCTGGCATCTGTTGAACGCGGGTTGCGCCCCACGCAGCCACTGCCGGCAAAGCCGAATCACGTTAAGGAATTTTCTCAACGGATTACGTTGCGTAACTGGAATGGACCAGCCGATGAAGCATTGAGAATTATTGCGGGCTTGGTTGGTTACAGCTTTGATGAATCTGGCGTTCGCTCACCGATCAAGCCGGTCATTATGTTTGATGCCAACAACTTGGAGTTCTACGAGGTTGTATCAAAAATCCATGATCAGTCTGGAAGTCGGTTTAACATTCGTATCGACGTTGCCGGCAAGCGTCTGACAATGGTCCACCTGGAGGGTTAAGCCATGCTATTTGACTTGCCACCCATGCCGCCAGAGACGCAAGCCCTGATTCAACAGGAATGTCGTTCCACATACGCTTCTCTTATTCACGCCGCGCCGAAGGAAGTGATTGCTTTACAAAAGAGCAACAAGAGTACTGCTGAATCGTCCGGCGATGATGTGAAGACATCGTCATCCGATATCCGGAATTTGCGTAGGAATGCGATTGAGCAAGAGGCTTTTTCTATTGGCGCCCAGGCTGGTCTTGCGTGGCGATATAAAGGCATTGAGTACATTCTGGAGTCAAATCAGATCGAGCCCCTGCTTGATCGCGCGCTGGACTTCAACCGCGTAATCACCCAAAAAAACATTCTTTTGCCGGTTATATCAGAGGCGAAAGAGAGTTTCGAAATGAGCAGTGATGGTCAGACCGCCCGTTCATCACAGATGACGTGGGAGATTATCGTGAACGCACGCATCACAACGACTCCTCCGTCCTGGAGGGAATACCTGTATCAACATGCGGAAGCGCCCACAAATGCACCCAGCGGGCTGATGCCATACGATCGAGGTGAGCAAGAGCTCTGGAGAATGGGTATTTGTACGGGTTTTCAAAGCGGCGTTGAGCAAGCCAACTTGATTTTCACTGATCGTCTCACCCGCCTTGTTCGGGACTATACCGGCATGCTGCGATTCAGAACTCTGGCGGCGCAACAAGTGGTTTCAATGCCACGTATTGATGAAGGCCGCCTTGGTGTTTCTGTTCAGAGTGATCGTGTCCACGTAGACGACCGCATCATTCGCATTACTGATCCCGTTCGCTTCAATAACGCCAACCAGTGGCGAGCTGTGCCCGGCATTAATCAATAAGGGTGTTACGTATATGTCTGCAGATACTGGAAGTGTCACCGCGAAAACTCACCATAAGGATACAGCAGCTGACGCCTATGAATCTGTAGGATTGGCTCCAGTTGACGAGCCCGATGCAGAACCTGATACGCTGGAGTATCCGGGCGACACTTCTTTTATAAACGTGGAGGTCGCTAACGACATTCTTAAATGGTCCATGCTCCAGGATGCTTCTGATATCGCCTTTGCACCTAATGAAGCTATTTGGCTTCGGCGGCATGGCGAGTGGATTCGCATCACCCGTCGTCGACTCACGACCCATGAGATCGGGCTTCTGTTGGATCAATTTTCCAAACAGCCCTCTGCGTCCTCGCAGACCAAGTCCGGTCAGGATATCGATTTTCCTTATGAAATTACGCTTGAGCGAGGCAAACGTGCACGTTTCCGATGCAACGGAACCGGTTGTCGGGACAACTGGAGCCAAGGTATCGCCATCGTCATGCGAACAATACCCGAGTTCCCGCCCAAAGTTGAGACGATGGAGCTACCGGACTACCTGGTGAATGCATTTAAGCCCAAATACGGATTGGTCTTGGTTACAGGCCCAGTGGGGTCGGGCAAGTCAACACTGCTCTCCTCTGTTCTTCGTGACATTGCAGAAAGCGAACGAAAGCACATCATTACCTATGAAGCCCCAATTGAATTTGATCTTATGGGCCTTCCAGAGAAAAAGTCGCTAGTCGTGCAAACAGAGGTCCCTATTCACCTGAAGAGCTTCAGTGCAGCACCGCGAAACTCGCTGCGGCGTGCCGGCGATGTGATTTTGTTTGGTGAAGCACGCGACCAAGAAACGCTTCGCAACATGTCGATTGAGGCCGAGACAGGGGTCGCCGTGTACTCAACAGTTCACACTAACTCTGTTTCAGAGACCATTTCGCGCATGGTTCGAGAGTTCCCCGAAAATGAACGCGACGGTATGGCTGCCACTCTGGTTGCTGCAATGCGTGTCATCGTACACCAGCGTTTGGTTGTGCGTGCTGACGGTAAAGGTCGGGTAGCTATCCGGGAATGGTTGATTTTCGATGATCATATTCGAGACATACTGGTAAAAACCCCCATCAAAGATATGATCCCGGTCACGGAGGACTTAGTGAGCCGCTATGGCCGATCTCTAATGGTTGATGTGACGGAAAAGTACGAACAAGGCCTTATCAGCACACAGGAATTCGAGATGTATCAGAAGATCAAGTCAAGTTCTGAACATACGGACAACTCTGAGCCTGATTACAATTTTTCGTGTGAAGAGATTCCGCCGCTCTACCATCCCGATAATGTATTATTGACCGATCGAGGATCTCATCATGGCTGAGGTTACACGCTGGCATTGGCGTAATACTGCGATTGAAGCTCGTTTTTTTTTCATGGATGCGTCGATTGCATACCCTCTTCTGTTATTGATCCTGCATTTCAGACAGTGGACGTTTTACCTAACTGTCGCCGTCATGATTTTTTTATTTATGATGAGCAAACGTGGTTTCACCCCAGAAGCCAATTTTCTCTATGTGCGCGCACGCATAGGGCAGTGGGTAGGCGGAGGTAGGCGCCCAAGTGGTTCTCCATATGAGCTTACCAAGCGCCGCCATTATCTACGTTAACCAATTCACAAAAAGGAACCATCTTATGGGACAAACAAAAGTCGCAAAACCCTCGCTGACAATCGCTGTTGATGACGGCTATGCCAACACAAAAGTCGCCTTCTACGAAGGTCCTGGCATCCAGACATCTTTCATTCCTTCCGTATATGGCAATGCTGACCTCGGCCATTTCGAATCGGACATGAGTGGCCACGCTCTGAATACCTACCGTACAGCAGAGCACGACGAGGACTCTGATTTAACAGCACGTTTCTGTGTGAGTGCCAATCTATCTCACCCAACGGACACACGCGCAGGTTCTTATCCTGTGTCACCGGCTAACCGCTGCGTGATCCATCATGCCATGTACGCTGCCGGCGTTTCACCTGACAGACACGACAGCATCAACCTCGCGGTAACTTTACCTATTAGCGCTTATTTTAGTGCTGATCGAGAATTACTGATTGAGAAGCGCAAAGCTTCACTCACTATGCCGGTTTTCCGAGAACAGGGCCTTTCAGATACGGTGAAAATGCCCGACATTGTAAACGTGCACGTACTGCCTGAGGCGATCATGGCGTACTTCGATCATCTGCTTGATGAGAAGGGTAACATTTGCTCTGACGAAGATGCAGTCGTTGCCGTCGTAGATGTCGGTGGTCACACAACTGATATCGCGGTAGTCCAGCCTGGCGGCAACATCAGCCGCGACCGTAGCAGCTCAATTCCGCTCGGCATTTTGAAGTATATCGAGCGAGTACAGGAGCTGGTTCTGCAGTCTCACAAGATCCGCATCACGAACAAACACGTCAATACTGCCATTCAAAACAAGGGCATTGTGAATATTCGCGGACAAAAAGAAGACCTTTCCCCTTACCTGTCAAGCGCCTCGGAAATCATCGTTCGCGAACTCCGTGCCCAAGTCGGACAGGTACTCGGGGACGATACAGATGTCGATTGCATTCTGTATGTTGGTGGCGGAGCAAAAGTTTTGGGACGTACATTATCTCAGCACCCAAATGTGGTTATCCCGAACGACCCACATTACGCCAATGCCCGCGGCGCACTCAAGTACATGACCTTTATTAAGGGGTAAGGGAGGCGCAATGAGTGACCCTCGCAAGTATGTGCAGATACACCTACCTAAAACGCCTACGATCTGTCTCAATCTGCAGCGTATCAAATCTATGTGGCCGTCGCTGATTTGCGAGCTGTTATATACCGGGATCATTACTCGCTCCCAATCTGGGGAGACCACAACTTCCGAGGACGCTAACACACAGGATTATTTCAATCTACATACTCGCTATACGCCCTCATATCAGATGGGTTCAAAAAAGAACGGGGCTAATTTTGTAGCACGAGTGGTCGCAAACGCCATAGAAAACAGCACCCCTGAAGAACTTGGCGTTCTATTAGCTAACGCCATCGAAGTGATCGGGATCGACAACATAGTCGCATACTCTCCGGATGCATTGGGCTGCTGTGAAGTTGAGTCCAATAAGGACGTAGATGCCATCAACCCACGCCTAGCATCAACACAACAACCCACGATTAATTCTGTTAGCTCTGGTAATGTTGCCACCACCGGCCTGGGCAATAGTACAAATTCATTACTCCATGTTGAACATGGTACTGTTGAGACTGACTCACCACTGCATCCCGTTGTAGCCACAATGTCTTTCGATGATGACGCTGGACGATCGTACAAAGGTGATGATCCAGGATTATCGTGCGATGTGTCTGACGTTGAACCGAGCTCTGAAAAGGTGATTCCGGTATATGACCCTTCTGAGACCTATCAGACTGCTACAGCCCGGCCAGATGAGCACTCGATCACTGAGCACTCAGCTCATACCAGCGTAAGTGAACGCGATGAGCATAACGACAATTATTCAGTAGAATCAAACAATGAAAATGGATCATCTGGTAAAATAGAAAATACTGAGGATGGCGGGGACGCGTCTGCACAACCCATCCATGGTAGATCAGCACATGCGGAGACGCCAAGCACGATGCCAACTTCGGGCGCGATCACTGAAGATCAACACACGGAAGCGGAGTTTGGAGATAAACGCACACGCTTATCCAAATATGCTCATTTTTAAAACTCTCACGACGATTACAGGTTGCTGCCGATGACTGCAAAAAAGAATCTTTTGGTGTTGTGCTTGCTCAGCTCCCTTGGTGCACTGAGCCCTATTGCCCATGGCCTTGAGCTTGTTAACGTCCCCGAAGCATCTCCCCCAGAAGTGGCAGCTCCTGCGGATTCGCCGTCAGTTCAACAACCTAAGGTTGAAAGTATTACAGTTCCGGCAACAATTGATGTGCGTTTACATCAAAGCGAAAGCCCGGAAGTGGTTTTAGGATCTGGAGTATCTTCAACAGTTCCAGTTGTTTCATCGTCTGCTGCGCGGAACACGAATACAGTTAATATCGAGGAAATTGGGGTCGTTGATCCGAGCCCTGTGAGCAGCTTTGGAAACAATGTACCTTTCACATCTGCGCTTAGCCTAATGCTACCTGAAGGCTGGTCGATCCACCTGGCCGATTCGCTACGTTCGATCGAGCATCGTGTAAGCTGGCGTGAAGGTGAGAATCGTTTAATGGCCCTCACGCGAATCCTGAACAATCACCCTCAGGTTCGGAGTGGGCGTATCAATTGGGATTCAAAAACACTGTTCGTGTTTGACAAGCCCATGACCGCTGAAGGGCAGGCAATTTGGGATGTCACCAGCGGGAAGTCACTCCGCACGACCTTGACAGAGTGGGCAGCATTTGAAGGCTGGTCTCTGGTTTGGGATCCAAAACACGACTTCGTGCTGGGCGCGAGTGCTCGCTATCAAGGCACCCTGCCCTACGCAATCGAACAATTGATAGGCGCTACTGCGCGAGCCAACAAAAGTCTCGATGTTAATCTATGGGGACAAAATCGTGTAATCCATGTAACCGAGCGAAAAGGAGCACGACTGTGAGTAAACTTCATTCCGCACGTCTGGCTAGTATAGCTTTCACCCTATTCATTCTATCCGGCTGTAAAACCGACATGATTGCTTCGACTGAAGCGTCAATCGACCAGCACGAAAAAGAGATCTCAAGATTAATGCGTGATGCTGGATCAAATACTGGTATCGCGTCTTCACTCGCATCCGTTCAGGTCAACTCCGGTTCGTGGATTCCATCCCAGATGGTTGCCCTTGATGACAATAATCGCCCGGGTTCCATAGCCGAAAGCCAGGAAGTTTCGATAACAAAGCTTTTTGATAGCTTTCCATCTGCGACAGACCATATCACTGCTGTATCCGGGGTACCTATATTCATAGATCATTCAGCACGTGAAGTGCTGGTGCCTACTTACGAGGATGATAGTGAAGAAATAGACCCTGAGAAGCCTACAGTCACAAGACGCCACGCGCCGGGTCTGATTTCAAGCCCCATAGGAAAAACCCCTTATATACCCATTGGAGCAGATGACGAAAGAGCCCGGACGGCCCCTGAAGGTTTTACGTTCTCTGTGGTATATCATGGCACACTCAAAGGTCTGATGGACCAATTAACAGCACGATTTGGCGTCTACTGGGATTGGAATAGTGATGCGACCCAGATCAGGGTTTTTCGAGAGGACACTCGGACATATCGCGTTGCTGCTCTCATGGGATCTTCATCTATGAAGACTAACGTAAATGCCACATCCAATGGTGGCAGCAGCGAATCGTCGATGGAATTTACTGAGTCAGTATGGGAGAGCCTTGAGCTTTCCATCCAAAGTATGCTCTCAAGTAATGGTCGAATTTCTGTCACCCCTGCTACAGGTACCCTTTCAGTTACAGATACCCCAAGCGTACTTGAGAGGGTTGATCAATTCATGGCATCCCAGAATGATGCTATGTCCAAGCAAGTTATACTCAATGTACGCGTACTTTCCGTTAATTTAAGCAAGAATGATAACTACGGCATTGACTGGGACCTTGCGTTTAAAAATCTATCAGAAACGTACGGAATATCTTTTTCGAGTGCCTTCAATCCAGCTGAAACCGCATCGAACCTCGGGTTGAGAATTCTTTCTGATGCAAACAACCCAAATGCAAGCATTAATCGATGGACAGGCTCAAGCGCCATGTTTTCAGCACTTTCGCAGCAGGGGAAAGTTTCACAGATGACGTCAGCAGCGGTAACAACCCTTAACAATCAGCCTGTTCCTGTGCGTGTAGGACGCCAACAAGCTTACCTGGCCAGTACCGAAACAACCATTTCCGATAACGTAACAACTACGTCACTTAGCCCGGGAACAATCGATACAGGGTTTAACATCAGCCTAGTACCGCACATAACAACAGACAGAAGCCTGCTTCTTCAGTTCGGTATGGATATTTCAAGTCTCGTAAGCCTGGAATCTTTTGCATCCGGTGAATCAGTCATACAAATTCCGCAAACAGAGTCACGCAATTTTCTGCAGCGCGTAAGAATGAATTCAGGCGAGACTCTGATCGTTGCAGGTTTCGAGAACTCAAATATGGATACCCACAGTCAAGGTATCGGGGATGCTAATCGCACCTGGGCCGGGGGCGGCGTCAGCGGCGATCATGAACGTAATGCACTTGTGGTCCTGATTCAACCGATAATTCTGGATTAATCGCATGCCGAGCAAGTTTTTTAACTACGACGGTGAGGTCTTTGCTGCGGGCTTGTTCTGGCAGCCCGTCAATGGTGATTCACGCAAGGAGAAGCCTTCACTAATAGGTGTTGGGCCTGAAACGCGTAAGACTGCAAGACGGCTGGACAATTGTACTCATATAGCGTGGCGGAATGGGGATACGCCACATATTGGATTTCTTGATAAGATTTCACCCAATACAAAAGAAGAACGCAACGCCAAGTCATCAGCTTATATTTTAGCTGAGAGTATTTCCAAACTTCATCCTCACGCTCGAAGCTTTATTGCTGTGTTTGAGATACAAGATGTCTCTGAATCAATGTGGCTTCTTGTGGCACAGCATGATCGAATAATCTTGGCAGATGGTGACATGCATGGTTCTGAGGATGAGGTGCTAGCTCATTTTCATCAAATGCTGTCATTGCCTATGAGCTGGGACCTACTCATTGCGCCCGATCACTGGGGCATTACCAATGCATCGACTGATATTACGTTTGACGGGCTCCTTAAGGAGGCGGAAGCCAGCAAGTTAATATTGAAACAGTCATCCCTGAAACCGATTAAACGGAGTCGAAAAAAGCTAATATTGAGCGCGATTTGCGTGCTGTCACTCATTGCTCTTGCAGTTGGTTCTTACAAAGGGATTGTTCTTTTCCAGAATTATAAAGATTTACAAAACAACCCAGCTAAGGAATTACCACCCCCTCCTCCACCGCCATGGACACGAGAGCCTAGCGCCGAAGATGCTATCGATGCTTGTGTCACCGGTGTTCTAAATACTGAGTGGGTGATTGGAAATTGGCGCCTGGATGCAATCAATTGTTTACCCACTATTAGTGGTGGGTCTATAACCGCCAATTTTCTACGCGCAGCTGATGGATGGGTGTCTCACGCACAAGAAGCCGTGCCCGATATTACATTTAGCAATAAAGGTGAAAATGGACAAATTGTTCATCAACTCCCCCCGTTCGACGCATCTAAGTCTAGTCAAATCGAACAATCCTCCTTCCCATCGCGATCTGTTTTCGATCTAAACATGCGCAGATATTCTCAAGAACTTGGCATTCAGATTGAAGTGGGCGCTCCACGTGCCGCCCCACCCATCACCGGCCGTCCAGATCTACCCAGGCCTACCTGGAGCACCATTGATTGGTCAATACGTGATACAATGGTTACACCAAATATCTTAGTTGAACCAATGTCAAATCCTGGGCTGAGAATCAAGAAAGTGTCAGCATCCTTATCTAACGGGTCGTTAATTTGGAATATTGAGGGTACGCAGTATGCAAAGTAAAAAGTCATTTATAGCCAAAGTTCCCATGGTATGGGTTGCGGTTGCGGCTTTTAGCGGTTATGTGTATGGCGATTCTACCGCTTCTAATCCAGATTCTAGCAGCTCGTTGACTGCTGGTAAGATTGGTGAAGAAATCCGCCGCATGAATGAAGAAATGGTCATTAATGGCACGCGTATTCGTAAACTGGAGCAGAAGCGCGAACTACTGATGATCGAGTCCGAAGTCGAGGCTCTAGAAAATCAAAGATCCCCAATTTCCGTACCTGAAGAATCCGTTGAGAACGGTGCATGGGGGGGTAATGAGCGGGATGAAGATGCTGTACTAAACCCTGAGCCCATTATGGAAGTACAAACCCCTGAGCCTATCTTCCATAAACCCGTCATATTGGAGATACTTGGATCAGGCGGGACCTTGTATGCCACCCTAATTGAAGGGAGCGGGCGCCGTATCACTGTAAAAGAAGGTGATACTATTGAAAATGGTTGGAAGGTGGTATCTATTCATGTCGGTTCTGTCAATATTTCAAGGGGCGGCGAAGAAATTGCGCTCAAATTCGGACAAAACGCTAACGAATTTTTCTGAAATGCGTTCAAAGCGTGATGAAATCGATGTCCATTCTGAGCCCCCAGGTCTTAACCCTAACCTGGCACAAAAGGGTGCATCATTTATGACTACTACGACCAGTTCCGGTGGCTCAGTACCCCTTACTGCGACTGGGGGGAGGTATTCCATACCTGAGAATGTTCAGAAAATACTTTGTCTAATGGACGATGGTCGACTTTTTATATCGAAGACGCATATTCATGACGCACATGTAACTTCTTTCAAGGCATTGCTACATCGGACTAACGTAAAGTATGAAGAACATTTAGTTACTATACATGTAATCCAGAGTTTATATTCCAACGCGTCAGGTAAGAATAGCGCACGCGATAGTTCTCGCAATCAGCACTTGGCAAAGCAGTTATTTGATGATGCCGTTAAACTGCGCGCATCCGACATCCATATACGTGTTAGCGAGCAACGCGGATGCCAGATCTACTTTCGGATACATAATGATTTGGAGTTTCAAGCAGAGCACCCATATGGTTTTGGACAGCAATTCTGCTCAACCATTTATCAAGCCATGTCTGATGTGTCAGACTCCACATTCAAAACTAACGCTCGACAGGACGCCAGGATCTCCAAGCGTACAAACCTACCTGCTAAATTAGATGGCATTCGAGTGGCCACAAGCCCGCAGGTGGATGGTTATCTCATGGTGTTAAGACTACTGTATAACGACACCAATGATTCAACTTCTCTATTGGACTTGGGCTTTAGCAATGCTCAATCACGTACATTAGCTCTTGCAAAGAAAAGGCCTACAGGTATCAATATAATTGCTGGTCCTACAGGGTCCGGTAAGTCAACAACTCTTCAGAGGGTGTTGAGTGGTATAATCAAGGAACATTCTGGTCGCAAACATGTAATCACTGTTGAGGACCCTCCAGAATACCCTATTCCAGGTGCAGTCCAGACGCCCGTCACGAATGCTGATACTGAAGCAGAAAGATCAGTTCAGTTTCAGTTGGCCATAAAATCCGCGATGCGTCTTGATCCAGATATAATCATGATTGGTGAGATGCGTGACACGCCATCGGTACGCCTTGCGCTTCAGGCGGCCATGACGGGACATCAAGTTTGGACAACTTTGCATGCAAATAATGCATTAGCCATCATAGATCGTCTGATGGATCTTGGTACGGCTCTTGAGGTCGTAACTGATAGCAGCATCATAAGTTCTCTCACTTGCCAACGTCTATTGAAGGTATTGTGTCCTCATTGCAAGACTCCTTTTGAAGACGCTATGGATCGATATAGCGAAATTGATGTCAAGCGCGTCATGAGTGTTACACCAATTGACAATGTGTATGTTACAGGCAGCGGATGTAGCCATTGTAATAATACCGGCATTATCGGGCGTACTGTTGTTGCAGAAACCATTATCACTGATCAGCGCTTAATGCAGCATATCCGTAATCATGACCGCATTGGTGCCATTGGCTATTGGCTTGGTGATCAAGAAGGACGCACTATGCTTCAGCACACCATAGATAAAATCAATTCGGGATTAACTGACCCATTTGTTGCTGAAGAAGTTGTTGGTCCGCTTACGATGGGACTAATTGAGCAAGACCATTCAATTCAGCATTCTGAAATTGGTAGCGCCATAGGCTCAAACGAAGGCCTTAGTGCAGCATCTGTGACGGTGGATTATGACGAAATCAACGCCCTTGGAAATTAAATTCGCGCGCTTCATGGTCTTACATAGTGGTAATGAACGTAGAAGACTATGGCTTAAACTTGCGAAAATGGTCAACAATGGGGTCCCCATCATTAAAGCACTCGATAGTCTTATTGAACGTCGCGTAGCTATGGGTCAATCGAAGCACCAAATGACAATTGCATTACGCGACTGGTCTAAGAAACTATCTAATGGTGCTAGCCTTTCTGAAGCTATAACGGGCTGGGTAAGCACAGATGAAAGAATGCTCCTTATGGGCGGGGAACAATCCGGACAGCTTGAAATATCGCTCGTGGCATCTGCTCGTGTTATGGAGGCTAAGAGTAAAATCAAAGGTGCAATTTTAGGTGGTACACTTTACCCTGTATTCCTTTTGTTAATTGGTTTTGGATCTTTGGCTTTATTCAGTTACCAAATCGTTCCTGCATTCACCTCGGCGGTACAGGGTAAGGATCCATGGACTGGGATTGCGCGATCCTTGGTCGAACTGAGTTCATTTGTTCAATCATATTTGATATTTATGATTATTGCTTTAGCAGTAATTTTTATTATTTTCTTTGCTTCATTGAGTAGGTGGACACGACGACTGGGTGGAGTTCGAATAGTCCTTGATCGCTACGCTCCTTACTCGATTTATCGAGTAGTACAAGGTTCTTCCTGGCTGCTTTCTTTCGCCGCGATGATCGAGTCAGGTATGCGAATAGAAATGGCGCTAATGGAGCTTGAGAAACATGCATCACCTTGGCTAAAAGATAGAATTAAAGCCTGTTTGAGAGGCATGCGTGCAGGTGAAGACATAGGCTCTTCATTGGCGAAAAGTGGGTACGAATTCCCAGATCGTGAAATTATCGATGACATGGCCGTCTATGCGAGCCTTTCGGGATTCGATGAGGCGCTCAAAATCATTGGCAATGAATGGCTCGATGAAGGTATTTCTGTTGTACAGAAGCAGATGAAGTCTGTTTTTGTTGTTGGGATTATTGTGGTTGGGGCCTTGCTAGCCTTCATGATCGGTGGGATGTTTGCGATGCAGATTCAAATGACAAATTCACTCCGAATGATGTAGGGAACCGCGAACCATTTTATATATAGTATAATTAATGATGTTAGTCCATAAACCGAGGAATCATCCGATGTACAAATCACAACGCAATCAATCAGCTATGAAATTGCATCGCCAGGCGGGTATCACGCTTGTTGAGATAGGCGTTTCGCTTGCTATTCTGGCAGCAGTCGTTGCTGGTTCTCTTGCACTCTATGGCTCGACTTCTACATCGCAAAAAGTCCAGCAGCTCAACCAAGACCTCATTAGCATGCGTGGCGGCGTTCAGCAACTTTATGTACAGTCTTCAACGTACACAGAGGGAACAGCTGGTGATATCAATGTTATGATCCAGGATTCGAAACGCTTTCCTACAACCCTAACTCCTGATGGTGTCAATGGTTTCACTCACCTGCTGAATGGTAACCTTACCATCGAAGGCGAAGACGAAATCTTTAGCATTGCAGTGAGTGGCCTAAATGACGATGCTTGCATTTTGCTGGCCACTCAGGCAGCTGACTGGTACTCCGTCAATAATGATGGCACTAAACCAACCGCGCCTGATGATGCGACCGCACGTGCACCGGCAACTCGGTCTGCACTATGTGGTGCCGGGAATGCTGCGAACACGCTTTACTTTTATTCCAGCTGACCATTAGTAGTACGAACAAGCAGTTGAAAGTATTGGACTTTAACTGCTTGTTTTAATTTAATTCTGGAGTAGTGCGATATGCATCGTCTTGCCGATCTTAGGTTTTCTGATATTTACATCGGTGAAGAGAAATCCTGGCTATCAGGTCTTCCAGATGGGGGTGATCCTGTTCCTACACCTCCCGAAACGGAAAATGATATTCATGCAATTCGTCAGCGGTGTTCTGAATATAGACAGGAATCAGGGCGGCAAGAGTTTAACCTCCGTTATGATAATGTTGTTTACCGTGTTTCTACGCTTTTCTCTCTTGAGGAAATTGTTTACATCCTTCGTCCCTTTCCTGCAAATGTTCCTGCACTTATTGACCTTGGTGTTCATCCATCGATCATAAGTCTCGTGCTTCAACCACGAATGACAGGAATGATCGTCATTGCAGGGGCTTATGGTCAAGGCAAGACCACAACGGCCTCCAGTCTCGTCATTGAGCGTTTGAAGCGTTATGGCGGTATTTGCGTATCAATTGAAGACCCGCCTGAAATGCCGCTGCAAGGGAGACATGGTGAAGGCGTTTGCTATCAAACGGAAGTAAGCCAAGGTGGTTTTGCTGACGCATGTCGATATGCCGCTCGATGGGCTCCCACCATTATATTCCTTGGGGAGATTCGAGACGCAGAAACAGCGACAGAAGCTCTAAAAGCATCCATTAATGGTCGGCTTGTGGTATGTACTATTCATGCGGATTCACCCTGGTCGGCAATAGAAAGGCTCTACAGTCTAGCAAGTAATTCAGCTTTAAGCTCAGAGGATGTTTCAAGTCTATTAGCAAACGGTTTATCAGTGGTTCTGCATCAGCACCTTGCCAATTCACCACGCAGACCCATGATCAAGCCCATCAGCGTCAAGGGTGATGAAAACAAGAGCGTTCAATCCTTAATTCGTAATAAAAAGTGGGAACAACTTGAAAATATTATGACACTTCAGGTCAACCGAATGCTAAATACGATGCGATCCGTGAATTGAGAGCCTCATGAAGCCTTTACTTATCATGTCGATGGTCCTCTTTGTTTTAACTGGTTATACTGGTTTCACATTGCACTCCGAACGTGAACGTCGCCAATCCATTGAAAATGAGGTTTCGACTCTCGGGTTTCTTGCGTTCCGACATGCTGTAATTTCTTATGTACGACAGAATCCCGCTACTGGGTCTCGGGATATTGATTCTGCACTTCTTATGACACTTCCAGCCACTGAGATTCCTAATGGATTTTCAACAGCTGGGGCGTATACCGATTTCAGTCGCTATTCTGCACACCAAGATTCTAATGGCCAGCTTTATGTTTACATAACATCACCTTCTTTGTACTTGTCTGATGGTGTTGTAAACACCCTAAAAGCACCTGAGCTTATTGGTACGGCCTTCATAGACGGCGGTACTACGTATATGCGTTCTCTGACACATCAAGGTGGTCTTGGTCCTGTAATCGTCAGACCGATTCCTGACCTGATCCCGCCTGGCTCGCTGGTCGTGATAGGGCGATAGAAGGAAACAACAATGAATGAACCTTTAGTGACTGGTGAATATCAAGTTAATCTCTATGATCTAATTCAAGAGGTTATCTCTGCACCCATGCCTTTTACTGATTTGATGATTGAAGAAAACAGTTTCATTCGTATATTACTTCCTGATGGTTGGGAGGTGTTTGAAAGTCACATACCTGATCGAAAATCAATTAAATCTTTTCTTGACAACATCGAACCTGAGTGGTCTTCAATTATAGCGAGTGACGGTGCTTTGAGTCGTCCAATGCTGCAGCTCGATAACAATGACTACCCTTGGCGACTTCGATTAAACATTTATTCAACCTATTGTGGCAAAACAATTAAAATTGTAATTCGCCGGATGCCGGTCACTGCGCCCTCTATCGCAGACACAGGACTGCCCCCTACTATAAACGTATTGTTGCGGGCAACACGCGGGCTAATTTTAATCACAGGCTCAACAGGTTCGGGCAAATCCACTTCCATGGCCGCTATAGTGAATGCGCTCAATGAGCAGCGTAAATCTCACATTATCACAATTGAAGATCCGATTGAGTATGTGTACGAGCCCGTTAAAGCGGTTTTTTCTCAGCGCGAAGTAGGTGTTGATGTTCCATCCTTTCGTATAGGTGTCAAAAATGCTCTTCGACAGAGACCTGATATCATCGTCATTGGTGAGGTTCTGGATCGAGAAACAGCTGAAACCGCGCTCATTGCAAGTGATTCTGGACACTTGGTTATTGGTACTCTTCACGCAAACAGTGCAGTAAGTGCGATATCAAAACTCCTCTCTTTTTTTGAAGGTGGTGATCTTGACAACAAGAAACGCATACTTGCCAATACACTACAGGGCATTATTGCTCAGGTGTTAATACCCACTGTTGAGCGCAATGGTTATGTACTCGCTAGCGAGGTGTTGATTAATGTAAGTCAAAAACTTACTAAGCTGCTTTACGACCCCGCCCGACTTCAGGAAGCTTTGGATACTTCACCTGATGGCATATCGAGGTCAATGGGCAATGCGTTACTTAAATTGATTGAACAAGGAAAAATCACAGCATCTGAAGCTCATCGTGTTTCAGGCTTACCGCCTAAGATGTATGAGCGCTTCCGTGAGGCAGCCAAAATGGTCCGTAAGTCATAGTTTGGAGAACTCTATGTCATCCTCTTTATCAAACGTTCATCACAAACAACGTGGCCTTACCCTTGTAGAAGTGGCTGTTTCGTTATCGATCGCTTCGCTTGTTGTTGCCGGCGTGGTTACACTTATTAGCCGGTATATGGAAGACACTCGTCTCACATTAGCTGGGCAGCATATGAAAACGATCGGCGATGCATATGCTAGTTTTATTCAGGACAACTACTCTACTATCATTGAGCGTCTTGATGATACGGGTTCTGAATTAATGCGACTTGACGTGGATTCAGATTTAATTGCAAACAGGTATTTACCTGACGGTTACACAAACACAAACAGTTATGGCCAATCTCTGTGTGCGTTAGTGAGGCAAGATACGTCCCCATCAGGACGTGTTGTATTGGAGGGTTTGTTAGTCACTGAGGGCGGTCGCGATCTTGATGACGTATCTCTTTCACTTCTGGCATCTCAATCAGGAGCAGCAGGAGGAGCTTTTTATGACATGCCTCTCAATATCATCAACCGTGAAGACAGCTTTGGCAATATTGTAGATGTGGATATATA
The DNA here is from genome assembly GCF_041155135.1 of Marinobacterium sp. BA1. NCBI lineage: Bacteria > Pseudomonadati > Pseudomonadota > Gammaproteobacteria > Oceanospirillales > Oceanospirillaceae > Marinobacterium > Marinobacterium sp. BA1. The sequence goes on along the minus strand of NZ_BAAFHC010000002.1, from coordinate 110,835 downwards.
CGGTGTATTAGGCGGTTGGAATCTGCATGCATCCACTTATCAACATGACAACATCTCCTATGATACCGCCGGTACTGACAATCTAAACTGTTCCGGTGGTACCGGCCCTGTATCAATATCCTCACGACACGCTTTTAGAGCCTTGTGGCTTGACCATCAAATGAATACCACCGCGTTTTTGTACAGGGATGATGTCGGAAATCCCATCTACAATACGATGAATACTGACCTCCACATGGGTGGGTATCTCAATACAACAACGGGTGAACTCGAAGGCGGGAATTTCATTGATGGATTAGCTGCTGTCGATGAAGGCACTGTGTGCAATGATCCATCCAGTAGCAATCCAGTCGAAGCGCAAACCATTGGTGCACTTGCACTCAATAAACAGGGCAAACTTCTCAACTGTCGTGAAGATGAGTGGAAGTTTGTCGGCGAGGTTCCTATTGAAAATACATATGCCGCATTGAGCGTTCGGTCATGCTCCAGTGACAACCATGGCCAGGTATACGTTGTAAAAGAAGGTGATGAAGTAGGTGGTACGTCTCGGCCGAGGATTTTTATTTGCAACGGTTCAGATTGGCACCCTTCTAGTTTTGATGAGTTAGGTAATTTGGATGTTTACGGCGATGTTATAGTTCACAGCGATATTGCGTACTCACCTATTGCGGGTCTCCCAAACTTATCGGACGGTAGAACGGTGATTGCGGGTGCCAACTACACCACTCCTTGTTCTGTAGGCTCTATTTCAACGACAAGAACGGGGTCCATAATGGAGTGCCTTGCCGAAATCAATCCCGTGCTTGCTCCCTGCCCCAGTGAATCCGAGGGACTTCCTTTTGGTACTAAAGCCATTGCAGATGCTGATTACCCTGGCCTGGGGATTGAGCAGGGTGAGATCATCATGTGTGTAGAAGATCCATAATTAAGCTGTGTTTACGAAGGCCAGAAGACGCTTCCGATCTGGGTCTTACAACGCATTGGTTTTTTTACTATACTTGGGGTGACAAATACATATGATTTAACCATTTATGCCGAAAGGTTGCAGAGGGTTGACATGTCTACACTCTCGATACATGAAGTTCATGCCTTCTGGGCCCAAGAATCACACTCCCTCGCGTCATTACTTACATTACTTGACTCTCGTGAGTCTTGGACACTAGACCGTCCAAACGCTGTATTGGATGTGGAGTTAAATGAGATGGGTAATCCAGCTGAATATCTGGACCCACCAATTATACGCTCACTTGGCCTGTCGGAGATGTCAGATATGCTTTCGCTTCTGTCATTCAGCCGATCCTTACGACTACAGCGTATATTCAATGATGTCGATACCGATTGGCTTCATGATTTTTCTGCCTATGTTGAAGACCAGCGCAGTTCATCTGACAGCAACATCAACTACAGCCGGCTGCGCTTACTGTCTCAGTTTATGTTCCTCGGGGCTGTGTTCAGCCCTGCGCGAATGGATATGATCACCGATAGTCTTTTTGAGGTGCTTGATGAGGAATAAAATTATCACTGCGTGTGTGGTAGCAGGCGCCGTCCTTACGCCACACACCACCTGGTCTGCCGAATCTGCATCGGATCCCTGCGCCTCCCCACAAGCGCTTCAAATTTTTTCTGGGCGGATGGGCGGGGCTCGCGACCAATCAGTCACCATGTCCCGTGAGCACGGCAAGTCAGTTGGCGACACCTCCATCAGTGAATCTTCTGTTCGCAAATCGCGTCAGTGTAATGACTTATTGCGAGATGCACTTATGGAGGTGTTCGCTGGCACTCCCATCGATGACATTTTGGGATTGCTTGGGATGGATAAAAGCTCGTGTGATGGTCTTTACGACTTCATCGAAAGTGTCGATCCAGATTACGATTTTGATATTCCTGAAGACTTCGGTGGGATACGTCCACCGCCCTCTCTGCCACTGCCAGGCAGTAATCCTACCAGCCCAAAACCAGAGCCCCCTAAATACTATCAATGGGTCCCAACCGGGAAATACTCACCTTGTAGCAGTACGCAGGGTGTTTTTGGGACTCAGCAGATGATCTATCAATGCATGGATAACCAAATGCAGTTTGCTCTTCCATCGATGTGTGCTTCCAATCCACCCGTCGAGACACGTGCGTGTCGCGTCTCTACCTTGAGCGACTCAACAGGAGTAAGTGATGCTATCTATTAAAAGCGTATTAAACCGTGAGATGTTTTGTCTCTTTGCGGTTTTTTGTTTTTCGATTTCATTTACTCGCGAGTCTCAAGCTTACGGTTGCGATTGCGCGACCGTTGCTAGCTATCACGCGCAAACCCGTTCCAGCATCAATAATCGCATTTCGCAGATGGAAAGTGCAATTGTTGATGTGATTCGTAATGAGCTTATCCCTACGATTCAGGAAGAACACCAGATGGATCGTGAGCATCACGGCATCACCATCGGTTTCCTTGATGAGGCCCAGCTGGACCGTCACACCAACCTGCTTGTATTCCTGCAGCATCTGGAATCATCCGCACAAGATTTTCAACGCAGAATGGATATCAATCGAAATTACCCGGGGATTCCTGATCCGTCAGACAGCGCATATGGTATCAAAAACGGGAAAGCCCCTATTTCGACTACCTTCTGCAGCCGAGGTACGTCCGCAGCCTCTGCCAGCGAAGGTGCCGCTTCGGTAAATGAGGCAGGCCGCTCTGTTGCTGAGTCCGTTGCACTGCACACCCGAGAGCCTGAACCAGAGGCGCGGGCAATGGCAATCACTGCCACTATGCACGACTCTTTACTGGATCTTGAGCTGGTCGCCCCTACAGGTAACACACAGTTGATCGAGAACGAGGAACACGCACTCAAACAGATCAACCGACTTGTCGATTGGCGGCCAGTGAGGGTCCTGACATCTGACACAATTCAGTCGGCAGTCGATGTTGAGGTGGGCTCGATGATCAAGGAGCGTCATTTCCGCCAAGAGCCGATTGCAAAATATCTTCAATCTACGCATCAAAAAACATTTCCGACCCAGCCATTGGACGAGGGTATGAATGACATGCTCTCGAAGATGGAGTATCCCGGCAAGGAGGCGCTTCTCGAAGCTGCGCAGCGTAATGGGGACCTCGTCAGTGAACGATCACGTCTCGATGTTGAGGTCTACTACCGCAGCAACTCCGTCGATTACCTTGCTGACATTCAGGCCATGGGCGAGAAGGATCTTTTGGTTGAACTTATTACGACCACCAACCTGCAGAACCGATTGATGCTCGAAATGCTGAACGAGCAGGAGCAGGTCAACCGCATCGTTGCATCACGCACAGCACAGGAAGTAGACCTTGATACACGCAAAGCGATCAGCGACATGCGCGTGCGTTCGGCAACTTTTAAAGTTCCATCTTCAGACACCGGGGAATAAGGAGTAAAGCGATGAGTATCCTTTCAAAGTTCGAAAACTCTGAGGATAGTTATGCCGATGCGGACCTGGCAATGAACTCCTCTCCGGTTGCGTCAGTTGAATCACAAACAGCAGGCCCCGACACACCCTTCGATACCCCCCCGGTGCCCGTCGATATCTCAGGCATTCAACCGCAGGAATCGCCGCGCGGAAACATGATGCAAACGGATCTGCTTAATCAGTCCGTCTTTGCATATGAACGCAATGATCCTTTGCCTGATTCATACAAGAACCTCACAAGTGATCAAGCAAAATCCCATTGGATCGAGCTGTATAACGGGATGACCGGTGCTGGGTATTCGCCCGATCTGATGCTCTCCCTGTATGGCCAGGCTGAGTCGCTGCTGCAAGCAAATCCTGTTGCTGCACCGGCCCTGCAAAGTTATATGGTTGCCAATATCGATTCCCTGATGCAGCGCTATGGATTCAAGGGATCGACTGAGGAGGTCCAAGCGTCATCTGAATTTGTTCAGACCAACCTTGAAAGTGGTGATCTCGGTGCGATTTATAACGCAGTTCACACCTGCCAGGACTTCAATCCCCAGACGCTGCGTTCTGCCTTGGATCGTTTGGAGAATGCATCACCTGAGTTGTCGCACACTGTCGATGTGCTTTACCAGCTTGCTGATGAGAAGACCGCGGCCAATGCGAACCTTACTGTTGAAACGGATTTATCGGAATTCTCCGATCACCTACCGGCAGCGCGATGGCTTGCCGCATCTGAACTGGGCAAAGAAAACTCACCCATTAGCGTTGAATTGTTGTCATGCCGCGATTCAGTTAGTGGCGTGCCCCAAAAACTTAAGTTGATGAAAATCGACCCCGAAAAGCCGGTCATGATCGGCGAGCGTGGTGGCGAGCCCATTCTCGCTAAGGAAGGCTTTCTCATACAGGAAAATGGTCAAGTTCGCTTTGCCTCCGATGAGGAGGTCAAACGACGTGCCAAGGAAGCAGAAGAGGACATGAAGCGCAACGGACAGCGTCCCGGCGGCATTCTTTCTACTCTCCTTAATAAACCTGTTACGTTAGCAATGGAGGGTCTCAACGCCACACGCGATGCGATCCGTCACCAAATTAACCCCGAACACCTTTCCAAGTGGCGTGAATCGCGCATGCTGCATACTGCAGAAGATGCAAAGACACATCTGCAAAGTGCGCGCAACACGCTTGATGGCATCATGGAACATCCAGACGTAGCCCAGCTTCGCCAGGCACGTGATGCTATCAATGTTCGTGATGGTGATCTTTTTGCTGAATATGAGAAGCAGAAAATCAACGACAAGATTCAGAAGACCATCAATTCTAATCCTGAGTTGAAGCAGTCTTTCGATGCTGCTATGGCGGATGTAGATCTTGCAGCCAGCAAACACAAAGAGTTCCTGGAGTCCGCGCGTAAGCACAACCTACGTCCAGATCAGTTACTGGATATGGATAAAGTTGACTCGAAAATGCTTGATGACCTCAAGAAGAAGATGAAGGAAATCGGGCTTCGCAACGACAGCAAGAGCTTCGAAAGCCTTGAGAAAATGGGCGAAAAAATCCGCGAAGTGGTTCAGGCCCTTGTTGAGCGCTTCAAGAATTCCTTTGGCATGAAACAGTGAGGATCGAATAATGTCAGATCCACAATCCGCACCTCAAAGCGCCAGTGAAACAATGAAGTCACTGACGGATCAAGCGGCTTGCGCACCCGACGCAACAGGCCTTGATCATGCGCTTGCGTTTCTAGAGCGCATCGTCGGTCCTGATGTCATCGGATTGTTTGCCGATACCGCTGGCGGAACCAATATCGACTGCATCGACGAGTCAGTTCAACCCGCTGCGTTTGTGCTTCCGGAAATGTTTGGTGTCGTCAATGCTTTTGCCTTGACCGGGACAGCACTGGTAGTCCTTTACATCATTTCGATTGGTATCCTCCACACAGCCCATGAGGGCGAATCCCTGGGTAAACGGTACTCCACGTTATGGACACCCATTCGCGCCGCATTGGGTGTCACATTTGTGGCACCACTTACCGCTATTGGGGGCTTTTCTGTATTGCAGGCCCTTATTATCGGGCTTGTCATCTTATCCAATGCGGGCGCTATCGCACTCTGGAACACAACCGTTGACTACTTTGTGGAGCATAAGACCCTTCTAGCGAAGCCCCCTTACATTCCATCAGATCCACGCCATAGCTTCATGGCCCTCCAAGCAGAGGCGTGCACTAAACACCAGTATGATGTCTGGTCTCAAAGTGATGAAGGCATTCGAGCTACACGCGATGCGGAAGCTGCACGAAATAATAATGCTGGCATTTCGGGATATGGTGGTGGCGTATTAGGTGGCGAAAGCGTTGCTGAAATCAGACTTGATGGGCAGCGCCCGCGTCGTGTCTCCATCGATAAAGACTCAAAGTTGAACTGGAACTTTGGTAATTGTGGTTCTGTTACCTACTCATGCGATACATTTCCTGCCGACAGCATAGAGCGGGAGTATTGTGATAAGTCATTCCTCGCTCAGAAAAAAATATCGGCCTTCTTCGCGCAGGGAGTAGTCCCTGCTCTTTACGATAATTACTTCAAGGGTGCAGATCTTCCATCAGGTTCGCTCCCACCTGCCGATCAAATCCCTGATGGTGAAGGTGAACCTATTGTCTTTGCCGCTGACACACATCCAATCGTACAAGCTATCGCACGCGCGGATGAGGTGTATGCGTCAGCCTACAGAGCCGTTACAAATGCGCAAAATGAGGATGCCGGCAAGGCTGAGATTGATCGCCTTATGGGTGAATGGGCCGACGAGGTTAAAGGTAACTGGCTTTTGGCCGGACAATGGCACTGGGTTCTGCATAAGATTAGCCATCAAAGCATCGGCGGCATGAACATGAACCCGCAATGGACCGTGCCTAATGATAAAAACCTCAACTATGAAGAGCTCCGAGCGTTTCAGGAGTATTTGAAAACGTTCATGGAGGAAAATGAAATTATCCAGTTTGATCACAAAGGCAATCCTTCGGGCGTTCGTGTTCAAACTATTACTGAAGATGATGGACCGGTTGATCTTCTCAACAAGATCGCGGGGCCCCGTCTGTGGTCTATGACCACAGCATTGGATAGCAATGGTGATCCAATAGGCCAGCTTGCCAATTATGGACACATGATGATCAATACATCATCGGGCATTATTGTCACTTCATTCCTCTTGAAAGCCGGCGGCGATCAGGCGGGCGCAATCCCAGGTATCTCATGGTTCGGTGGCACATTTGTTGAGTCGGTTATAAGCTCACTGGTGATGTTGGTGATGTTCCTGATCGGCCCACTCATGCTGGCAGGCGGGTTCCTCGCCTACTACCTCCCCGCCATTCCCTTCATCTTCTGGATGTTTGGTGTCATCGGCTGGATGATCATGATCTGCGAATCCCTGGTCGCCGCCCCGATCTGGGCCGGTGCGCACGCCCTGCCGGAAGGTGAAGGTATGTCGGGCCGCTATGCAGTGCAGGGCTACCAGATGCTCACCAACGTACTGTTCCGCCCTATCCTGCTGTTACTGGGCCTGGTGATGTCCATGCAGGTGCTGCAGTTCATCTGCTTCCTGGCAATCGAAGGCTTCAAGGTCGTCAACCACTCCATTACCGGCACCGGCGCCCAGGCGTTCAGCTTTGGCGTCAGCCAGTATTTCGCGATCGTATTCATGAACATGGTGCTCGTGGGGCTAATCTTGAGCTTGTCCCACAAGTCTTATGAGATGATCTTCGAGACTGCGGACAACGTGATGCGCTGGGTAGGCTTTGGTAGCCGTCCGCTGGGCGAAGCCCAGGGCGAGCAGTCCACCAGCCGTGTGTACGGTGCTGCGGCGATCTACTCGCGTGATGCAGCGGGTGCGGCAGTAGCCAAGGGCCAAGGACAACCTGACGGCGGTGGCAACTATGCCCCGATTGGAGGCCACGAGGCGCACAACCGCACGAATTCGGACACCGACTACAACGGCGGTGGCTCAAGCAACCGTGGCAACACCCCGCCGTCAGGTGGTGACGGTGGAGGCTCTCCTAATGGCGGTGGTTCGCCTGACGGTGCACCGGGCAACAACTCTACGCCGCAAGGCGGCGATGGGGCTGGGAATGCTGGTCCCAAGCCGATGTAAGGCACAAAAAAAACCACTCTACGGAGTGGTTTTTTCTCATCGGTGAGTTTACATAGGTTGCTGTGAGCTCAGCTTCTGTTTTCATCCCATGGGTTAATGCCCCACTCTTTAATGAGCTCCTGCTTTTTCTCTTCAAAATACTTTTCAGCCGTTGGGGTATCGATCTCCGCGAGTTCAGCAATACCTTTACCAAATTTATCCTCAATGACTGCAGATTTCGCACGGTTCATAGCTTCGTATTCAAGTGCTGATTTTTGCCATGCCCGCACTTTCTCTTCGACCTTTTGGGCATGCGCCTGCCAGGAAGCGTTGAGCTCCTGCGCTTTCTTCAGCTGCTGCTGGAGCCGCCAGTTTTCATTCTTCTCGTGGAGCAGCGCGTCTTCGAGCTGAGCAGAGTGTTGTTGCCAGCTACGGGTTGCACCCTGCCAAGAGCGAGCAGCATCTGCGTTTTCACCGGCCAGTTTTGCAAAAAATCCTAAGCTCATGATGAGCCTCCTTGGTGTCATCCTGCTGCGCCGAAGAAGGCTTCCACCCGCTCTGCTGACGCTGCTTAAACGATTTTAAAGCTGTTGCGTTTCATTCTAGCACGCTTGCAACAGTAGACCACGGCTTTAGAGGAAAGTTCACAAATATTTGATTATAAAGGCCTTTATTTTTTATCTCAGTGGCGACATGCGAGTGTGAAAATTTTCACACTCTCTATCGAAGCGGGATTGTACGCAGGTGCCGCTCGATGGCTTCGATCATGGATTGAGCCAGCGGCAAATGTGCCTTTTCTTTCGCCCACACCTCATAAAAGCCTGCAACAGTTTCCTTGGCGGTATCCAACACCCACTTTTCCGGCAACATCGCTTTTGCGGCCAAATGAGACAATTCATCCAGCGTGAAATCGCTGAACTTTTTACTGCGGCTGACCTTCAGCGCCGCACTATCATCGGGGAGATAGGGAACGGTCGAAACAAAGTCATACGCGGGGGCAATCGAGGCTGTGCGGGTGTCTTTGTAGATCACGGACCAATTTTTCAGATGCATATCCGCATTGCCTATCAGCGCATTGAAGACCAACCGGCGGGTAAATTCGGCAATGTCCGTGTCTTGGCCCTCTATGCCTAACACCTGGGCAATGTTGCGCATACTGGCTTTTTGGTATTTATCGTGAGGGTATACGCCAAACACCTGGGCAAAGTCCTCAATATGTATGGCACGCCCATCCGCACGGTCAAAACGCTTGATCACAAAGGCATGATCACCAAACTGCCCGATCCCGTCCGGGATATTGGCAATCTGGTTAATCGGCAGTAGCTGAGTCTCTGGCACATCCATTCCCAGCATGCGTGCCAATTCCATCATCGAATATTCATTCTCCGGCACGGCTTCGAATCGAGACGACGGCAATTTCACAATCCATGACCCGCCCTGCCCTGTCGCCGGGATCGTTAAACCACGCTTTGTCTGTTGCACGGCGGAAAATTTCAACTGCACACCCGGCAATGAAAAACGCATGGGCGCCTCGCGTTTCGGATCATCCTGGGTTTCGTGATGACCATTCGGTGGGAGTGCTTCACCATCGGCCGGCTCAACCGTGATCGCGCCGGGCAAGTCTTGTCCGAGTACCCACAATAGAAAAAATTCCCGCGCCGGATTCACGCCTGCACGCGCTGCCAGGTAGTGGCGCATCCTTTCTTCTGGCAGTAGATTGGAGAAAAACGGAAGTAACTTGGCTTGGGTCGGCTTGAAATTAGTCAGTAAACCGCCCAGCGAATCTTTGAATCCAAGCCCCAACACCGGCCGCGATTCATCATTGATGTACGCATCTGTAAAAGCAAACAGCGTTCTGTCATGACCCACGTTGGTGATCGTGCCGATCGGTTTCCCGTGCAGCAAAACATTCAGGGTGGACACGAGGCTAGGCATCGTCGTCGTCCTCTAAACGGTAAGCAGGTGACACGTGTTCCCATTCATCGGGAGTACCGTTACTGCTTCGAATGATCGACTGTATCGCAGGAACAGCCTTTTTAGGCACAACCAAGAGCTCCAGGTCGAGCACGCGAGCGAGTGCAATCAAACTGGATACTCGAAGGTCAACGCTACCTGATTCGATTTTTGAAATATGACTTTGTGGCACACCCGAGCGCGCGCTCAACTCCCGCTGGCTAAACCCCTTGCTTTTCCGAGCGTCTCGTAGGTTTTCAAGTATCTGCTCTGTGGCGTAGCTCATCTTGATATACCATCATATATTGAATGATAAATCTGATATAGGTTAGCATATCTATATGGGCTGAATATAGCTACAGGGCAGACTTCGAAACCGCCAATTGCATTGCTTTGTTTTTGGGAACCATCCGCTGGGCGAAGCCCAGGGCGAACAGGCAACCAGCCGTGTCTACGGTGGTGCGGCGATCTACTCGCGTGATGCAGCGGGTGCTGCAGCGGCCAAGGGCAAAGGACAGCAAGACGGCGGTGGCAACTACGCCCCGATCGGCGGCCACGAGGCGCATAACGCCCGCACGGGTGCGGACACCGACTACAACGGCGGCGGTAACAGCAACCGCGGCAACACCCCGCCGTCCGGTGGTGACGGTGGGGGCAATGGCGGCGGTGGCGGCTCTCCGGATGGCGGTGGTTCGCCGGGCGGTTCCCCTTCCCGGATCTCGATCCCGCTAAAACAAAAACAGACCCAAGCCTTAATTGATGTTAACGAGTGTGAAAATTTTCACACTCGTTAACAAATTGCAAAAACCCCATCAGCACTCATTATGTCGAAGGCTGTTTTGGCTTCATGCTGATCCATCCTTTTCTTTTGCGTGAAATAGCTAAAAGCCATGTCGATTCGTGAAAAAAAGGTTACTTTAACACCATCAATAGACCAATCCTGCGCTGAATCCAAAAGGTCAAATCCGTTGATCCGTGCTTTTGAGATCATTGAAGCAGGTGTAACCAAAACGGTTTGATGACCTGTGGATTTCAAATGCGCAATAAGCTTGTTGATCCCATACCTGTTGAGCGATTTACTCGGCAGCCAGAAGTCAAGATCTTCGCTCTGACGATGATTGAGTTGTAGCGACAACGCAGTTCCGCCAATTAAGACGAATTCGCTTAACTCCTCACGATTCCTTAGTAGTTCGAATACCGCCTTTGTCTTGCTCGGAAGAGATTGTAGCTTTAGCATTCGCAAACCCTCGCTCTATATTGTCCAGAACCGTCCAGAAACGACCATAACCTGTGATCTCATCCGGCATCTCTTGTGCCACCCTCCGTACGTGATCAATGCCTAGCACCAAGCACACTTGGACCACATCCTGGAATATTTGACGCTCCAATACGCGCTCAACAACCCAGTCGTCTGGTACTTCCGGATTGGACCAATCATAAGGGAATAACAAACCTAAACGATCACTTGTCCTCATCACATCAGACCTTAGAATGTGAAAATTTTCACACTCTCATCAACGACAACCCTAGACCCCTAAGCGGGTGTGAAAATTTTCACACCCGCTTGACCCTTCAACGACGCCACCTGGCTGTAGTGTGAAAATTTTCACACCACAGAGTCATGCTCATCTGCAAGCATCTTCTCGACTGTGGCCAGAATATGCTTCATGCGCTCCGGCGGTACGGCCTTTTCAAATCTCAGCGTCGTTGTGCCTTTGGGCGAATGCTTAACAACAGCGAGTGACTTGCCCTCCTGGCTCATTATAGTGCGCACTTGTGGCTTTGGCGCATCATCACTTTGCAAAAAAGCCTTAATGCGCTTGAGGAGATCGGCAACGCTATGCTGATCACGCAGACAATGCTTAGACAGGTGCTCATACAATGCCTGCTGCCGACCCCCGGCCGACTCAACCGCTTCTTTAAGCTGCTTGATTTTCAGCATCGCAACGCCCTGCCCCTCATCTACATACTGACGTACATCCGCCGGAATCTTGGAAGGTGTCAGGTAGTAGTACACCAAAGAGCGATCTTTCTTCTTATCACCATTGGTTGGCAGGTAGGGCACCAAATCTTCTGCGGTTTGTGCAACGCCACTTTCTTGCAGGGCGATCATCTGATCAGAGCGCTCCCACAGAGTCAGATCTTCTCGGTACAGGTTTTCGGTGGCGGCTTCCAGGGTCGCCGATGCATCGTCGATCTCGACAATCAGCGCGGTGAGCTTCAGCAGCTCACCTTTTAGCTCACGCGCACGCTTCATAGCTGTGTAGCGACGCTGACCTTTGACCACCTCGAAACCCTTGCCGTCAGCATCCAAACGAAGCTTAACCGGTTCCGTATTGCGTCCGACTGCTGCAATGTTCAAGGCAAGGTCTTCAATATTGTTCAGCGCTCTACGCTTGTTGCCTTTAAAAATACCGCTGACATGATCAAGCTCAACTTCCACCAGGGTGTTGAGCGGATAGCGATGATCGCCAACAACAACATGATCTTTAGCATTCCACTCAGTCACAGGAAGCTCAGCCAGCGGAACGGCGCGAACAATCTCAAGACCATCACCCACAACGGCATCCAGTTGATCAAGTGGTATTGCGGATCGTTGCCGGACAGCAGGGGAGGGCGCTTGCTGTTTTTCAGGAAGCGCACTGAAGGTGGTACGCGGTTTCGGCCTGCTCATGATACCACCTCCTCGGAAATCACGCGCACTGCCTTCAATGAACGCTTTCCATGGATTTCATCAATCAGCAAATCGAAGTTCGCTCGCATTGGCTCGCGAATATCATGCAGGGAGTAGCCAGAACAGATAGTCTCTGGAATGCGCGGCGTATCGGGAATTGAAACACCCGAGATCGATGCAAGATTCTGAATGCCCGCTCCGTACCATTCCATGAAGGTTTCCTTCGCAAGTCGACGTTTAGCATGGATGCGTGTTGGCAGGAGTCGGACATCAATTTTAAAATCGGGATTGGTCAATGCAAAGCTTTCCTCCAGATCAATCTGCAGCTGAAAGAAGGTTCGCAACGGATTGAGCTCAACTGGGATACAGTTCATAGGTAAAAAAACAACATCAGAAACCGCGACCGCACTGCGCAACGCAACTGCAGCCTCCCCCGGAGTATCCACGATGACATAATCATGCAACTGGGCCAGCTTTTGCAGTTCGCCGTGGATGCGTGCATCCGGTGACAACATGTAGCCACTGATAACAGGGTAGTCATACCCCTGATCCAGTAGATCCGCGCGGTAGTTCAGCCACTCAGACGTAGAACGTGTACCCTTGGTATTCTGCTCCAAGCTTCCAATATCTGTATCCACCAACGCGACGTTGTAGTCACGGTTAGCCAAAGCGCCCGCCAGGTTAACGGCAGTCGCGGATTTACCCACCCCGCCTTTACCGCCAGAGGCAAACGTCAGAATCATGCCCTGATGTGATGGAGCAGCGTGGTCATTAGATTGACGACTCATATTTTTCTCCTTTTGAAAAGCTGTGCGCTTTTTCTTTATGTGCGAATATATTGTATAACATTATATGTTGTTCGCAAGAAATAACACCAATAATATTGTTCTAGTTATGATTCAAGATCAAAGAGTGTGAAAATTTTCACACTCTTTGAGGAAGCGCAGTGTGTGGAAGGACGGCTTATCAAAGCTTTTTGTTTGTGAGGGGAGTATCAAATTTAATTGATTTTGAGAGAGTGACACTTCCACCCTCAGGCGGGGAGCGTTCAAGAAGCTTCGCGGTTGAAACGAAAGTGTGAAAATTTTCACACTTCCACGGCCAGTCACTACAGGGGTATCTCAAGAGTTTCTTAAATTGTATCCGGGAGCGGTACGGGAATAGGAAGCGATTCACGTTGAACCCTTTCTTCTGAACGGCTTTTCATTGAGCGCCTAACAGGCCCGCTAGGAAGTGTAAGGTAGAAAAACACTTCAGAGATAATGGCTGCATCGAGCGGACCTGCGGATTCAGACGAGTAATGGTCAATCATTTCACGAATAAATTGGGTGGCATCCTGATGCTTAACGTTCATATCAAGGGCATGTGGAGTCTCTTGGGAACTTTTTGGCTGTTCGAGCACTTCACCGGCCATGACGCGTTGTACATATCGGTTGTAGTGATGTGCAAATGCTTTCGACACAGCAAAGCTGGAATCACTACGAAGTCTATACCAGCCCGTATCACGTCCGGCATGGTAAATCGCCACATGAGTCCATCGTGCACGAGAGGGGCTTGCCGCATGTGAGCACGCTTCGTGGTATGCCTGATCAGAGGAGGGGAGGGTAAAGCCCGCACGAGCAGATTGTAAATTTTCCAAAAACTCGATGATAGACGGTGGCCAGTGTAGAGTGGTTATGGTTGTTTGAACGGCTCTTTTCACCTCGTCAATCTCAAAAGGCTTAAGAATCGACTGCCACATCTGTTTGAAATCGATAAGCTCCTGAGCACTTCGTGCGGAGGTAAATCGACTACCATAGGCTGCACGGAAGGCTGTAAAGACATACTCAACACGAGAATCGAATGATGGCGAGTGTGAGGACGCTGTACTGAGCGGCACGGCTGAGGATGACACCCAGACTGAGGTGGGGGATTCACTCTGCAAAGGTTCACGAACACACTCGGAGCGTGTTGTAAAAACTGGCCTGCCTTCAGTCGCTCGGTCGAAAATGGCTTGCACGGCAGGATCGCCTGCCTGGTAAAACTTACCGCTCATGATGCGCACCCTGTGTCATTCTTTCCGGATCTGAGGATGAGCGTACCAAACATATCGGGGTATATCAAATATAGTTTATGTTTCCCAAAAAAAACGGCTCCTTAGAGCCGCGTCATTCTGCACACACGTGTCTTAGCTAGCGGTAATCGTCCTGATTAGCAACACGATAGTGAAGGGAGTCGTCACACGACTGTGACTCGACGTTACCGAAGCTGCGAACTGTGTGATCAATACGTTCAAGCCACGAATCGGCAACAGGAAGGGATGGGATGTCCAATTCGCACCCATCAGCTGCGCACAAAATACCTAAAGTCAAAAGTTCTCTTTCAGCGGAACGGATAGCATCGGCTTCACCTTGTAGACGCATCCAGCGCATTCCATTACCGATGTCACTGATGTGTACTGACAAGTTGAAGCGGGCGGGAATCTGTTTAGCTACAAGATTGAATACCAGTCGTGCGGTGGGTGTTGATATTTGAGCAGTCAGCGAGGTGCTGGGGGCCACTTTTATCGCTTTCATCTATTTTAGTCCTGATCCGGTTCCGTGAGTCGTTTAGTCTATGTATGGCGATCACGTTATTGTTGTTTGTCGCCTATCGGTTACACCATTCTAATTGGGTTTTGGCCTGATTCAATAGGAAAAATTCCTAGATTGTGTCGCGTAATGCCACCAGATGTGTCAAAAATCTCATCAACTTCTACAAAAAAGAATCATGTGAAACAACCGTTCACCGCTAACTTGTTGTGTTTGTTATTGCCAACACCGCTATTGAGGTTTCGCAGTGTGCCCATATGTATTTTCAGTTACGACTAAAGCATAAACACTTAATGGGTGCTGCGGTGTTCGACCTGGGCTCGAATGGCTGTATTATTGACCCAGGTCAAACAACTTTCCCGCATGTGAAGCTCCTTGTGGCGCATGCAACCGCTTCTGTCGGGCGCGATTCATCCCAGCATGCCGCTCAAGAAACAGGCCCAGTGATGAGTCATCTGTATCCAAAACCTTCCGGGCGCGCGTGGCTGCCACGTACATCAGGTTCACTTCCTCCAGATCCACAGGCTCCATACCATCAGACACACGGCCGGCATTTGCGGCGGTCAGGGGGAGACCGCGCTTATCCACTAATGCTGTGTAGTCATTCCAGAGGCGCACATAATCCCACTCAAGGCCCTTGGATTTGTGCGCTGTTGAGAAGGTAACGACTGCATGGTCGGGATTTTCAGCTTCCATTTGGCGAAGCATCGCCACAAACTTGGGAACCCCTTTACCGTACGTATCGAGCACGCGACAGCGGGATTTTAACTCTTTGTCATCCACGTTTTCAGCGTAGGCCTCAAGCTCATCGAAATCACCGAAAGAACGTATAAAGCTATCTCGTACATCCGACAACTCACCATTACGCAGGTTGTAGGTGTCCATCAGCTGGTCGAGTGCATACCCTTTAAGCCCACCGGCAAAGGCAATGGGTGCATTGCCATACTCGTTGATAAAATCCACGGCGGCATCAAAAATACCGGCATTGGTGCGACACAAAATGGCGTGATGCCCAATGCCGCTTGGGAAATCACCCACGGCGCTTTCGGCCCCCAGTCCTTTCAGTGCTTGGGTTTCACCTTTAAACGTTGAGAGGAGGGTATTAGCGGTATCCGCGATGGCACTGCCGAACCTGAAGCTCTGAGTTAAGTAGAATCGATCATCAGCATCAATTGTGGCCAAGGCGTTGATACTGGCTCTGAATGAGTAGATCGACTGGTGTTCGTCACCCACCAGTATCAAGCGCGCATGATCCTGATGCTCCATGATTGCCAGCGTAACCGGATTAAGGTCCTGTGCCTCATCGAGCAGAATCGTCTGGTACTCAGTCAGCTTCGGCATCGACATCTGGTAAATTTTAAGATAGCCATCGTGCGGAAGACGAGCAGTACTGTTCGGATCGATCTGCTGATTCCATAACGATTTGGCGTACTTCACGACCTCGTACGCCGCAAGACCGATACGCTGTGCCTCCCCTGCAGGCACGTGATGGTCGTCAATGGCCATATCGGCGCTGGTCATGAAGTTTCGCAGCGTTGCTAAAACGACAAATGCCGCTTGTTCTTGTTGTCGCCGCCCACCAATCGGAATATCCATCATCTGAAGCAATTGGAAGGGTTTGATATCACCCAGCTTGTGTGAAAAATGCTTACCGATCGCCTGAAATGCCAGCGAATGTGATGTGCTCGCATAGGCATTGCGAGGGAATCGCTCGCGTGCCTCAATGGCGTTCGCACGGTTGAGCATGCACACCAGCATACGTTCATCTGTATGGGCCTGGGCGCGTCCTACAAGCGTATACGTCTTACCAGTACCCGCAAATGCATTGACCGCAATAATGCGGCCTGAGGCGTCAATGACAACCTGCTGCTCAGGCGTATAACTCATGAGGTTTTTCCTGGTGATATCGTTGATGAACGCTCAAGATTTGGGTAATCACCATATCAAGTTCGTTGAATACCTGACGTGTGAAAAATCGCAGCACATGAAAGCCATTTTCTACCATGAGGTTTTGACGCATCCGATCGGACTGGAACGCATCCTTCGAACGGTGGTATTTGAATCCGTCCATTTCAACGATCACCTGCGATTCAGGAAGATAGATATCAGCACGATATTTTCGATTTGGAATCAGGTTTTTTTGCTCCCAGCACACATTAAGCCCTTCAATCGCTATCAGGGCATCGAATAATAATTGCTGAGGGTCGCTTTGAGACGATGTGTGCTGTCTGAATTTGGCAAAATTATCAGACGGTTCATTGGACATGTGTGAAGCCCTACGGTACGGGGTAGTAACTTTTGCACGATTACCTTCAACGACGATACCTAACCGCTTAATATCTGCTTCAGAAAACCTCACGATGACAGCCCCTTGAGCTGAGCCTTATAGTCCGATGCACTCAGCGGCTGATCCGGCTTGGACTGAACAGAAAGAAGGTCTTGATCAGGCCCATCACACGGAGTGAATACTGCATCCTCGATCATGTCTGATGCGGCATACTGTGGTGTGTTAGGTGCAGTCTCGGCTACTGAGTCGCTCTCAGAGTGTAAACCCTTCACCGGATGTTCCGCATGGCTCAATATGAGGGCGCTCCAATGCTCACATGGCGGTAGGGTGTATGCGGTAGATGGAACCTCGGGAAAGTTATCGGCATTTGTGTCCGTATAGACCCAGACTCCTTCGACCTTTGCGATTGATTGATTAATAAATCGCTCAAGCAACATAGGACTTCTGAACTGTCCGCCAGTGCGACCAATGTACGCATTAACGTAGGCAAGATTTTGTTTCACGATCTGAGTGGTCACACCTTTTTCTATAAAACCGTCCAACATGTTTTTGAGAGTGTTTTTGACCACGTTCCGGGGGTTTTCCATTGCGGAAGCAATCAAAATTGCCCACTCCATCTGCTGCGCATTCAGACCGTAGCCCTTAAGTCGATTGCAGATACGCTCTTCTTCAGACGTTGACTTTTGAGCTTCTGCGTTGTGTTTGGCTGGATTGACTCTGCGCTCGGGCATCTTGTCTGAGCCCTTTGGTTCTTGAGCAACCTCAAGCCCCGCACTGGTAGCTATTTTCGGTGTCCCATCCGCTAATTTAGCGTCGACACCATCCTTTAAATCAACGGGCTTGAGAGCCAAAATGAATACATAGATTCGAGGTCCCCGGTAACCTTTAAAGCTGTATTGGATGTCGAGGTCCGTCAACGTATTGAGCTTTTTGATATTGGCATCCAGGATCCTTTTTTCAAAGTGTGATTTTTTGGAATATTTATCCGGATCAACGCCGAGAAATGTTTTCAGGTAGTCCTCATGCATTTCAAGTGTCCCGTGACGCACGTGGCATTTGAACAGCTCATAGAGTCGGAAGAGTAAGTTCGAGTTGAAGAACTTTAGCTGATCTATACCGTACTCTGTGTAGACTTCGTCACTGACAAGCCGGTGGATGTGGGGTAACAGCTTAGGGTTAATCTGGAAAGTAACTTGTCCATTCTCGCACTTGGAATACGTCGCCCACGTACATTTTTCCCAGCTGTCCTCGCGCCAGTGACCAATGACTGTACCCATTAACTCGACCGTTGCATCGTGGGCCCAGCGCTGAACGGTTTTCTCTTTACAATCGAAAAGACCTACCAGGCTGGAGAGCTCAAACATCAACTCCGGTAAGGTCTCTACCTTCTGGTCAGGCAAGCGCGCTTCATGATCAATAATGTATTCGCTGAGACGTGCCAATGATATGGCGAGTAGGCGATGGGCACTGACCGAAAGCTGGTACTGGCTTGTCATCAACTGTTGGGACAACCGTATCCGGCTTTTGGGTGTTAATTTCATCGTAGGGAGTGCCTGCTGTTGCATAGGGAACATCCACGTCAGCGACTTCAAATATAAAAGGTTATACTGCAAATAGAATATGTTCTTGAAGCTCACATTGCAAACGGTAATGAACTCTTGATCCAGATCAAAGAGTGGGCCCCTTCACCTTCGGCGCGGATTTGTTCACCTTCGGCGCGGATTTGTTCACCTTCGGCGCGGATTTGTTCACCTTCGGCGCGGATTTGTTCACCTTCGGCGCGGATTTGTTCACCTTCGGCGCGGATTTGTTCACCTTCGGCGCGGATTTGTTCACCTTCAGCGCGGATTTGTTCACCTTCAGCGCGGATTTGTTCACCTTCAGACTAACCTGAAATTCACGATCTGTTCTTAAGCTATTGAAAATATTAGCTTTTGATTTGGTAAGGCACTTAAAGGAAGTATTCTTGGGCATAGAAGTACATCCACAACATATATAAATAGATATATAAATAGATATATACAATATTGACCGGTTTTGGTTGTTCCACATTGCCTTTGGGTGTAATGTCAACGAGAATGGTCGTCTAAGTGCTAATAGCGGACCTCTGGTGTAGGGCGCGCCGCTTGAGAAGGTTAGGTTATGAACTTATACGTTAAGGCAGCATTTGTTTTTCAGGTCTGTTACTGGTTTAACGTTGGTCCATCCATTGCGGGTCTTCAGCCCGAGGGTATGTGGAAGCCTTACGGTGTTCAACAAAATGGAAGCGGCGGTTCCAATGTTGTTGAAATCGCGGAGGTAGGTGATAGCTGTTCAGTAGAAGGCCAGTTGGGATACACGGACTATGGAACCCCACTGAT
The DNA here is from genome assembly GCF_041155135.1 of Marinobacterium sp. BA1. Classification (NCBI taxonomy): domain Bacteria; kingdom Pseudomonadati; phylum Pseudomonadota; class Gammaproteobacteria; order Oceanospirillales; family Oceanospirillaceae; genus Marinobacterium; species Marinobacterium sp. BA1. The sequence goes on along the minus strand of NZ_BAAFHC010000002.1, from coordinate 91,461 downwards.
TTGCTTGGGTGGTGTCTGGATTTCCCGCGATGACAGTGGTTCTTGCTTTACTATACCTTATAACACTCCACGCACTGTGATTTTGGCGGCATATCCACAGATTACGGTGAATGGTGAGTTGTATTCAAAACTGATATTTAACAGTAGCAACTTGTCCTGGCGTTATTACAAGCATGCGCGCCAAAACAAATCAAGTTACGCTGAAACGTGTAATAGCAGTACTCGCGATAAAAAATACCGCAGCAGATTGTTTCAGCTGGGATTTTATGATGATGGAGATCCAAGCTACTATTACTACAATACGGAGTGGGCAGTAGGTACAAGTGTTGATACAGGGTATGTTTACGGAAGACAGAATAGAGTTGATGATTATCAAAGATGCGAGCATGTTTATTCTGGATCCAGCTATTATTGGACGTGGAGATGGTATCGAAACAGCGGGCCATATACCGCATCATGGAGCAGTGGTAGTACGGCTCAGGTTAAATGTTCAAACACCAAGGGTTGTAAAGTATGCAGATAGCCACGGTTATCTGAATTTGGATATTAACTGATAGGCTGGTAGAAGCCGACTTTGAATAGTGGCGGCTTCTACCAGATCTTTTACCAGATTTTTCAATTTTCAAAACTCACGCTTTAATTAGGGGTGATTAATCGTTATTTGGTTTTATAAATAGTCCGATTATCGTGCATCATTTTAGCGGTGCTCGGAGTAAACAACCTGTAACTTTAAATTCAGAGCTGGATTTATTAATTATATATTTCTAAATTGTAAAAGGCTGCTCAATATTTGAAGAACAGGGGTTATTGGGTATGATAGACCTAAGTTTATGGAATCAAACGTTATTATCGCAGTGGCGCATGCTACCAGAACTTCCTTTATTTGGTTTTCTTGTAGGTGTAATATTAGGAGGCTTGCTTGCAAGCTTCCTGAATGTTGTGGTCTATCGCTTGCCAAAAATGAGGTATATTCAGGCAGCTAAGCGTATCAGAGAGCAGCAAGGGTTTGTGGATAATGAACCTCAATTCAATCTCGCTTTTCCCTCCTCAAATTGTCCAAATTGCCACCATAAAATTCGTTGGTATGAAAATATACCGGTATTCTCCTGGTTCTTATTATGGGGCAGATGCAGTCAGTGTGGAAGCTCGATCAGTAAACGTTACCCTATAATTGAAGGGGTGGGTGCGATGATGGGCGCAGTGTTTGTTATTGTCTTGGGTGATGGAGTTGTGGCGCTATTGGCGTTATGTACTGCCATAACAATCTTGGGAATAGCACTCATCTTATATGATCAGGTCGAGGTGCCGGGAGGGTTATGGGTTACTCTTTGGTCATTAGCTTTAGTTGTATGTTTTTTTAGAAATCCAACAGTCTCTGATGCCATACCCGCGCTAGTTCTGGTCGCTGTAGTTGTAGTTTTAAATTTACTGCAATTAGATTCGTCGCGAATGTTCAGGGTGGTTTTCCAACTGTCTGCGATTCTAGTACTTTGGATAGATGCCCAAGCGGCCTTCAATTACATGGTAATACTAGGACTGTTAGCGACAATATTAGTAATTTATAAACGATTTATCGATGGTAGTGCCTATGTTAGCACCTTAAATTTTGAAAGAGCCGTTGCTTTTTCCAGTTGCATCATTTGTATAACCATGCTAGTCATTGTTGCACCTACTTGAGGTGGAAGAATAATAGATTATCCACATTTTCCGTGGACACATGCGTGGATAATCTGACTTTCCTCCGTGACATCGCGGTTACAGCGATTGATCAAATAATAGACAGTTGATGTCTGTTGGTAGTAGGCACGCGAATAGCGCAGACTTCTCAGAGCGCGAGGATACCTTTATTCGGGAACGGGCGCAGGCTGATCTTGGAGCCACTCTCGCCCGTGGCCGGGCCGGTGGTCGGAAACCGAAGTTGGGCGATAAGCAGATGCGCGAGATCAAAGCACTGTTACGTGATCCAGCCATTGAGGTGGCTGAGGTTGCCCGTCGGTATGGCGTATCGCGCACCACACTTTACAAGCACGTCGGCGTAGTCGTGCCGCGTCAATGAGGAATTTTGATGTTCCAGCAATCGCTAGACGTTGGCAATACTAACGGAGTGCGACAGTCTATTCAGGAGTCTGAAACTTTGCCTAATTGTCCCGTTATGGCTGCGACTGAAGCAATGGCGGCAGGTGGGGGGATAGAAGCTCGTGGAGCAATTTTCACGCGCTCAGAGGTGGTTGACTTTATCTTGGACCTGACTGGATACACGGAAGATCAACCGCTTCATGAAATGCGGCTCTTGGAGCCGTCGTTCGGCGGTGGAGACGTTCTACTACCGATCATTGGACGACTTTTGAGCGCATGGCGGGCAGTTAGCCCAAACGGTTCCGCACTCGACGACCTGGCCGATGCGATCCGGGCGGTGGAGCTGCACCGCGATACCTTCCGCAGCACTCATGCTGCAGTTGTCGCGCTGCTCAATCAGTGGGGGATCACTGCGGATAGCGCAGCCGCCTTGGCTGACTGCTGGCTGTCTCAGGGTGATTTCCTGCTTGCACCGCTTGAAGGGCAATTCGATTTTGTAGTCGGCAACCCGCCCTATGTGCGTCAGGAGTTGATCCCTGCGCCCTTGCTCGCCGAATACCGCAATCGTTACCAGACCATGTTCGACCGAGCTGATATCTACATACCCTTCATTGAGCGGTCGCTGTCGGTCTTGTCGAACGGTGGCAGCTTGGGCTTCATCTGCGCGGATCGGTGGATGAAGAACCGCTATGGTGGGCCGCTGCGCAGCCTCGTGGCTGAACGGTTCCACCTGAAACTCTATGTCGATATGGTGGATACTCCAGCTTTCCACTCTGATGTGATTGCCTACCCAGCCATCACTGTCATCAGTCGTGAATTGCCGGGAGCAACACGAATTGCTCACCGTCCAGACATTGACCGGGCGGCGCTGTCCAAGCTGGCAAGCTTGCTTACAGCAAAAACGCTGCCGAAAGAACCAGGTCCGGTGCGCGAACTTTCTTGCGTGCCTAATGGTGCGGAGCCTTGGCTGTTGGAGTCCTCGGACCAAATGGCGCTCATTCGCCGCCTGGAGAGTGCTTTCCCGCAGCTAGAAGACGCCGGTTGCAAGGTTGGAATCGGTGTCGCGACCGGCGCTGACAAAGCATTCATAGGGGATATCGAAGCGCTTGATGTCGAGCCAGACCGGAAGCTACCGTTGGTTACTACCAAGGACATCATAACGGGCGAGGTGCAGTGGCGAGGACAGGGTGTCATCAACCCTTTTACCGAATCAGCTGGACTGGTCGATCTCGACGAATACCCGCGCCTACGGCGCTACCTTGAGGCTAGGCGGGAGGTGATTGCGAGACGTCACTGTGCGCAGAAGGTTCCAGCTAACGGGTATCGCACGATTGACCGCATTAATCCGGCGCTAGCCACAAGGCCTAAGCTGCTGATTCCAGACATTAAGGGTGAGGCACACATTGTCTTTGAAGGTGGAGAGCTGTATCCACATCATAATCTCTACTACGTGACGTCAGATGACTGGGAGCTTAGAGCCTTGCAGGCTGTACTGCTTTCCGCTGTTACCCGTCTGTTCGTGGCGACCTATTCAACGAAAATGCGCGGAGGGTTTCTGCGCTTCCAGGCGCAGTATCTGCGCAGAATCCGCATTCCGCGCTGGTCGGATGTGTCTGAACCACTGCGCCGTGAGCTGGTCGACGCTGCCATCAAACGGGACGTGCGAGCATGCAACCGGGCTGTATTCAAGCTTTACGGCTTGACCCACGAAGAACGTTCTACCCTCGGGGGCAATGGAGAATAAATGGCACGGGATCTCGCCAACTACTAACAAAAAGACCGAGAAGCAGAATAAAGTCTTTTAGCAAAGACGGCAAGATCAACCCTACCATAGTGTAACATATAGTCTAAACGAACTAGGCAGCACCCACCCTGACCAACCCACCAACCAAAAAGTGCCACCTTACGTCGCTATAATGGCTAACCCTCATGAATGAAAGCTAGGTTTTACAATCGATGCAATAGAACGAAAAACATTAATTCATTGATCAAAAGGGGTTTATTTCTCTTGAAAAAAGGGGTTCTTTTTGTTTAGATGTAGTTTAACCGAATATATAAGGCGACAGCCTGATTAAGCCCCAAGCTAAATAAGAGGGGTACTTCCGTTTTAAAAGATGGGATTCATCTGTCATGCGTAATGGATTTAAGTTTCTAATAAATCAAAGCGTCTCTTCTTGTTTTGAAGAGGGGTTCTTCCATTCAGGACAATGTGGCACTTTTTGGTTGGATATGGCACTAAGGGTATGAGTTGGACAATATACGGGTTGCGGACTATATGTTACATTTATAGCACCCGAGGCGAGGGGAGGTCAGTATGGCATGCGTGAATCAGCACCTTAGTGAACATGACGCAGCGGTAGAGCCGTTGTCGATGCATGATGACAGTCGGTGGGGACAGGCGCGGGTGATAGATACCATGGAGGGTGTATGGGTCGATGTTATCAGCGTCAACAAGCACCGTGGGGTGCAGCATTTTTTGGAGCACTTCGAAGCGCATGTGCAGGCCACTGCCAACTATGAGCCTGATTTGGTGCGCTACCTGATAGGTGCTGAATTGCTGGTGATGTACAACGCCGATCAGGTTGGATTTACACCGTCGTTGGTGGATATTCTGATTCCCGATCTCCCTGATGGATTGACTGACGAAGAGCGTCAGCAGGTGCGTCAACGCCTTGATCGCTGGGGGGTGACGTACGGGGCGCTCGTCAATCCGTCTCCTGCTCAGCGAATGCAGCGCGTAGGTCGGCGCGGCATTTACCTGGACGCTTGAGATGGACCTGGCACTGCGCCGTGAGGCGGTTTCGCAATCTCTCTCCGCGCTGGATGCGGCCCTTCATGACTGGGTTGGCTGGTTAACCGAGTTCGCCGGGCCTGCTTGGCTTCTTCAGGGAGATGGAGCGTCAACAGATGCGGATACGCTGGGCAGCGCGTCATCAGATGAAGAAGCAGCTATGCGCCGTGCCGCGATCGCGGCCTTTGCGGTGCTGGATTACCCCAAGGACAGTACGGATGGCCGTCAAAGCTGGGACTGCCCCGGTGTGTTGGCTGTTCCGCCGCTGGCTCTGACGGAATGGGCGACCAGGATCAACGCGCTAAAGGATGCCTTCCGAGCATCGGTGGAAGAGGCCAATGAGATCTATGTCGATCAATCCGGCCAGCCGGCACCGCCCCCTGCCAAGGCACGGGTCACATGGCATACGGTCGGCTTAAGCTATCAAGTCGGTGTGCTGCCCAAGGGCATTTATCCTTTGGCACGGTTCCATCTGGCCTCCATCGGACGCGCCAATCTGAATCTGCGTCAGGCATGGCGTCACCTGAATGTCTACGCCCGGGCCGATCGAGCCCCTGACCGCATCCGTTTCAGCTGGCTGCACAAACGCAACGTCAAGCGCATACCAGCGGCTGAGGTGCAGGCACGGGTGCTGGATATGGACGCCTCACACCCGGACATCGAACAGCTTCAGGCAATGATGCTGCAGATACACCCGCAAGAAGTGTTGGCACATGTGCAGACGCCCAAACCTGTATTGTATGCCACAGGGTATTGGCCGGATCGCCACCGTATCAGCCTGCCGGCCAGTATTCCGTCATTGATACCGCACGACCCCCAGCAGACAGTATCCATCCAGCACCCTAAGAATACGCCTGATCCCCGATCGAAACAGCAGCGCGTTAAAGGCCGCAAACTGGAAGACACTCCGTTGATCGAAATGTTGTCGATCTACCGATATCGGCCTGAGTTCCGCGCAAAAGATTGACATCCTCACCGCCCTGAAGAGGCGGCGATTCCTCCTGTGAGACGCCCATGCCCGAGCGCGAGTATGTTCCTGGCCGCATTGACGTCGCGGTCGTGAGTGACACCACACTCACAGGTCCAAACTCTTATTCCAAGGCCCGCTCGTCCTTTCGGACTGCTGGCGGGAATGCTCCCGCAGCATGAACAGGCCTGGGTGGTGTAGGCTTCATTCACCCGTACGAAAAGCGCCCAGCCGGCGTCGTACACCGACTTGGCGCTTTTCGTACGGGTGAATGAACGGGATTTCACGTCGCCAATGATGATCACGCCGCAGCGGTTCACCAGTTGGCGACTGAATTTGTGCAAAGCATCCTTGCGCCGGTTCCGGATTTTGGCGTGTATCGCCTTGACCCGGGATTTCTTCCGAGCCCTCTGAGCCTTGGCCAGCGCCGGTTCCAGATCACGGTAGAAGCGTCCGGCCTCCAGCCGGGTGCCATCCGAACACGTGGCCGTATCCTTGAGCCCGAGATCGATTCCGATCGCATCCTGCCCTGCCGGCACTGGGCCAGCCCGTAGCTGTCCCAGACCTTTAAGAGGTGGCCGTTGTGGTAGACCTGGCCGCTCTTCCACTTCACCGCACCGGATTTGAACGGAATCCAGCCGAGCGAGCGGCGCACGCCGGCGCTCTTGCGCCACTGCAGCCGTGTCTTTTTGAACTGCTGCCGGCGGGTGACGTACTCGCGTGACACTTCCTGCAGGGTCTGCGAGTGCAGGCCCAAGTCTTTGCCCGCACCCTTGGTGTAAGGGTCAATGTCGTAGGCGGACAGAAACACACCCCGTTCACGTCTACATACCCAAAGGGCACCACGTCCCCTCACTGAAAGGTAAGGGGCTTTCCGCGCGTTTTGGTAACCCGCCGCATCTTCGGCAGTGGACAGATTTTCCAGTTTCAACGATACTATAATCAGTTTAACCCGTTATGCTATGATACATAGCGTTCTGCCCATCTGGGCCAACTCCATGGAGCGCACACCATGACACATACATCACAGGCCGCTTCCGAGGCCACGCACACGGTACAGCCGATGTCTGATGCTGAGTATTTGGCGATTGTCGCCGAATGCGGCGAGGCTGTAATAAGCTTCGACGAAGCGAAGCGTCAGATCGTACCCCCGCTACCCGCCGACATGTTTGACGAAGACTGAAATGACATGGCCCTGGTGTAGTAATTGAATGAACAGGAGATCGTAAATGGCCAATCCATCTAAACGCAGCCGTAAAGGGAAATCTCAGGACGACATTCGTCGCTCGGTCACCGAAACCCTTTTGAGTCTGATGCAGGAAGGTGATTTGCCGCCGTGGCGTAAAGGATTTGCGCCTGCGAACGTCAATTACCCGGGGCCGGTGCTGCCGCATAACCTGAGTACACAGAAGGGTTACAGCGGCATCAATTTCGTGCTGACCCTTGCGCAGTCGCAAGCGCATGAGTTCAGTACCAACGCATGGGCCACCTTCAAACAGATGAAGGCGCTCGGTGGGAGTGTCAACAAAGGTGAAAAGGGGACGCGGGTCGTCTTTTTTGGTGCCTTGCTGAAGGATAAGCAAAGCGGCAGAGTGATTAACCTTGATCAGATGTCCCGTGAGCAGGTCAGTCAACTGAGCAAGGAAGACATTGTCCGCATTCCCTTCTTGCGTGAATATGTTGTGTTTAACGCTGACCAGGCGAGTGGCTTGGAGGCCCATCTGGGTATTGATTCAGAAGGCCTTAAACGCTTACCGGTGCCGCAGGACGTTAAGGCGGAGCGTGATTTGGCGGTCGTCGAGGCGTTTATCGACCACCTGAAGAGTACCGGCCTCACCATCAACTTTATCCCGCAAATCCGAACAGCATCCTATGAGCTGAACGGTCATGTGATTCGTATGGCGCCCATGGAGCAATATGAGTCGCTGCCGCGGTTTCTGTCGACCCTGGCACATGAAGCGGGCCATAGCACCATGGGGGGTCTTGAGCGTCCCTGTGCCATCGAAGGCATTACGGATGTGAACCGTGTTCGCGAGGAACTGGTGGCCGAAATCGCCGCGGCGATGACGGTGGCTCAGCTTGGACTTCCGTTTGAAGCCGGCAACAGTGCCTGTTACATCGAGACCTGGCAGCAACGTGATGCCATGGCGGGTGATCCCAATCTGATCATGGAGGCCTCACGAGAGGCCGATAAAGCGGTCCGTCTGCTGCTCACGGATGCTTTTATGGAGCAGGTTGCCGGCATTGATGCTCGCTTTGGCGTAAATCAGGTGGACGACCGTGATGATCTTGCGCTGGATGACCCGCTGTCCGATTTTGATCTGGGCGCTGCGGTCTCAACCGCGTCGGCGATGCTGAATAACTTCGATGTCAGTGATGACGATGCGATCGAGCAGGCGCTGGCATTGGCCAGTGAACAGGCGCTTTCCAACTTAGGGCAGGGTGTTGACAGCGCAGCGGTTCAACCGGATGCTGTACCAAACACACCATCCACGCCGCATCAGAAGGCATCTGCTTTTGAGCCCGAAAGCTTTATCAAGATCGCCACCGATTCGATTGCAGAACTCCGAAAAATTGATGTGTTCCGTGTACTAGATCAGTCAATGGAGGTGCCGGAGCATAAAAGTGCAATCGGTTCCCCGGTTAAGGAAATGGCTGACTTTATTTGTCAGCACCGGGAGGATCTGATTGAGGAGGTTGTTGAAGTCATGAAAGAAGAGCTTGAAATCGACTATCAGCCGCGTTCACAGATGGCACCTGACGAGTCCCAGCTTGAAGACGACCCCTTTGTCACCAAGGCACGTACGCAGAGCCTGGCGGATTTTATGTCGTAACCTATCCCTTGTTGTTGTTCGACCCTCGCCGGCGCTCTGCGCCGGTTTTTTTCGGCTACAGTGTAGCTTGATAACAAAAACGATTATGTTGTGGTGTTTTTTATGGCGAGTGCATCTACACAATCAACCTATGACCTGGTGATGTGGCGACAGGGGAATGATTTCAGACCGCTGCGTCAGCAGCCCGAATGGGTGTTTTCAGTACCGGATCTCAGTGATGCAGATCTAACGCACCAGATCGTATCCTCTGTGATCGACGGTTTGTATGCGGCAGAGAAGGCGCTGAAAGGGTCCCCGTATACGTTGTACCTTACAATCCGAGAGCCGGGTCATGGGCCTGAAATGGTCGAAGTCGAGGAGTTACGGCGTTTTGCGGTCTCGAAGGGGGTCCATCAGGTCTTTGGGCATCTCCGTGATATGGTCCCTCAGTACCTTCACGAGCGGAATCTGGATCGCTGGTTGGCGGGAGAATCTGCTGTCGCTGAGGGTATGACGGAAGCAGCTTTGAAACTCGCTTAACGAAAGGGCGCCTCAGGCGCCCTGATCAAACCTCCTTGATATCCACGATCTTCCAGTCTTCAAACATACCTGGACGGGTAAAAATGATATCAACCTGGCGATTGCCAAGTGGTCCTTTCGCCAAACGTATGCGTGCGGTCGTGCTGTCGACACGTGTGAAGCGTACTTCCATACCTGTGACCTCAGGCAGCGCATTATAAGCGTCTTGTTTGGTTTGTTGCTTGACTCGCATACGCTCGCGAATTTCATCCAGGCTGACGGTAGGGGTCAGGCGCTTGTTGGTTCGTGTCCGGAGATATTCCCCGAGGACATAACGGTAATAATTTTCGTCCGCAAAATCGTCACCTTCATGATCGAGATCGATGTAGAGATCGCCTAATGCCTTCAAGGTATCAGTCAATTGATCCTGGCTTAGCACCAGGACCATCACGGTTTGAGGTGAAACGGCCTTCTTGATAATGCCCTTCGCGACCTGTCCTGCACTGGGGAGTTTTTCAACTTTTAACCCCAAGGCGGCAACCTTACCCATAAAGGGCAACATAGCCCGAGAGAACGTCTCCGTAGCACCACCCAAGCCCAGTGCATTGCGTGGTGAATGCGGGAAGTACGCCAGTAAGCGCTGTTCCAGAAGCGGGTAGTGGCGGTTTGCAAGGGTGTCACTGAGGCGTTGATAATCGATCAGGTCATTAACGCGGTCGTAATCCTTGGCCTTGATGGCCTCACCAAATGATTTCGCCGCGCGATGCGCGGAAAAATGATCCATGGTCAGCACCCAAAGGCCCCAACCCACAAGTGCCAAAAGAGAAAGGATTGTCACGTATCGAGGCAAGCGCTCTTTGAAGGTCAATGTGCTCACGGCGTTTCTCCTGTTTGTGTATCAGCAAGGCCTGCGAGGTGCATTAATGCCTGCTTCAGACCGGTCTGTCGAGTGCTGTTTTTTTCCGTTTGAACGGCGCGCTTCAACGCGCGTGCCTCACCAAAAATATCCACTTCTTCCTTGGCACGGGTGATGCCGGTGTAGAGCAGGTTGCGTTGAAGCATTGAATACTGGCTCATATGCATAGGCATGATGACCTTTGAGAACTGACCACCTTGCGATTTATGGATGCTCATCGCATACGCAAGGGTCAGATCATTCGCTTCGGCGCGTTTCATTTCAACATAACGATCATCAAACTGGATGTGCAGGAAAGTCTCATCGTCCTCTTTAACGATTTTTCGTACAAAGCCAATATCGCCATTGACGATATCAAGCTTTGGGTTGTTTTTGTTCTGAAGTACTTTGTCGCCAATGCAAAATTCGTAGTCGAAAATTTTGACTCTGGGCCCCGAGTATCCCGGCAGTACGACTTTCTGTATGGCATTGTTCAAGGCGGTAACACCCACCTCGGACTTGTACATCGGAGAGAGTACTTGGATCTCGCTGATATCGATACCATCGTTCAGATAGTCACACACCTTGGCAATCGTAAGCGCCGCAATATCGGCAGTTTCGCTAACAGGTGTGAACCTGAAATCCTCGGTGAACGTCGGGTAGATCCCTTGGATGACATCGCGGGCGGCAGCGGCCACCCCTGAGCCATCGCCCTGTCGGTACACTTTGGTTAACCTGCTGACCGGAATGAGGCCCGGGTCAATCAAATCGCCAAGGACGTTACCCGGACCTACAGAGGCGAGCTGATCGATATCACCAACCAACAAGACAATAGCCTTGGAGGGTAGGTATTTGAGGAACTGGTACATCAGCCAGGTATCGGTCATGGACGTTTCATCCATGATGGCAACATCAAACTCAAGTGCCTTAATTGCCTCTTCATCTTCGGCATCCCGAGCGGCCTTCACCTTGCCGATGTAACGGTGAATCGTCATGGCCTCAACGCCAGTAGCATCCCGCAATTGTTTGGCTGCGCGTCCTGTCGGTGCGACCTGAAGGATATTGGCGCCCTGGTCAAGCAGTGATTTAGAGATGAATTTGGTAATGGCAGTTTTACCCATGCCCGGGCCGCCGGTTAGGATCGAAAACTTTTGGGTCAAGGCCATCCGAGCAGCCGATTCCTGATCGGCATCGAGCCGAAAGTTATCCTGCGCAAATCGATCGAGGGATTCACGACTGACACCCTCGAAATGAGGCATACCGCGCAGCAGAGTTTGCATTTGACTGACGATGCCTCGTTCGCAGGCATAGAGCATGGGCAGCATAACCCAGCGCTCCCAATCGTTGCCTGGGGAATAGTGAGGAATGGTGATGTAAGCATCATCGTCCTCTCGTGCTGTGGCTTCCAGAAGCGTGTTGGCGACAATGCTTCGGTCCACCTGCAACAGGTTAACAATGCCGCGCCCGAGCTCTTTCAATGGCATGTAGGTGTTGCCGTTAGCTGCATGCTCCTGCAGCAGGTGCATTGCACAGGCTTCTATGCGAAAAGGGGAGTCCGGTGCAATGCCGATCGCAAGTGCAGCTTCGTCCGCTTTTTTGAAGCCAATGAGTGGAACTTCAACCAGACGATAAGGGTTCTGTTTAATCAGCCCCACTACATCGGCACCATCAGGCCCACCCAAGTGCATATAGGCACGGTGACTCAGTTCAGGGCCAATACCCAATCCGCGCAGGAATGTCATCACCAGATAAGAGCCGCGCGCATCGTGCCAGCTGCGTTTGATCGTTTTGAGTTTGGATTCTGTGATGCCGTTTACTTCAAGCAAGCGGTCAGGTTCGTGATCAAACACGTCAAACACATGTTCGCTGCCAAAGGCTTTCACAATGCGTTTGGCAAGGGTCTTGCCGACCCCTTTCACAGCATCAACCAGATAGGATGCCACGCCATCAGGTGAGCGCGTATCAGGCTGGCCGGGATACACCGCTGCCGCTTTAAATTGACGCCCGTATTTGGGATCCTGAATGAAATCCCCCTCACACACCATAGTATCGGATCGCTTAAGGCTGACACATGATCCTTTTACGGTGAGCTCCATACCCGTATTGATACAAAGACCTGGATCTGAAGTGCAGCGCGGATTATCAAGGATGAAAATGGTAAATCCTGTCCGAGGGTCTGGCCCGAACAAGACGCGTCGCACTTCACCTTCTATTGTTTTGTGGGTGGTTTGTGGTGTCATGGGAGCCTCAACAAAAAACATATTTAGTTATACATTATATCATATAGGCTCACCAGTGCGCAGTAAGTTCACACGACAGGGTAAAAAAGAAACAGTATAATCGGATATATGGTTAAACAGGTTATAGAGGTGGCCCATGTTCAAGGATGCCGATTGCATTCGACTATTTCAGGTGTCTCAGACACGGCACTGCCTGGGTTTGTCAGACAACCGCTACCCTGAGGATCGGGCATACGCACATCTCCAGAAGGATTTGGATTCATTGTCGCTGGGTCAGCGAATTTCCCGCTTTAATGAACTACTCGTTCAAGAAGTTGAGCGATCAGCTCAAGACCCTCTTGCTGCGTCCAGTCAGGTGATAAATGAAGAGGTATCCTGTTGTGGCTAAAACACGAGTTGTATTGGATGACATCCAGAATCAGGCAGCGAATCACCATCAGGGCCCAATGTTGTTGGTGGCCGGCGCCGGTTCTGGTAAAACAGCTACGATTGTCGAGCGTGCAGCGCGCTTGATCGAAGCAGGTGCAGATCCGCAGCGGATGCTTATGCTGACGTTCAGCCGCAAGGCGTGCCGTGAAATGTATGCACGCCTATCGGAACGTCTGACTGTACATGACGTGCCGCCATCGGTTATGCCGGTGATCGAAACTTATCATAGTTTTGGATACAAACTCCTCAAGAAGCATCCACAGGCATGCGGGCGTGCCGATATTCCTTCGCTTATGGATGAAGCGGATGCAAAGAAGATGTTCCGCGAAGGGGTGAAGCAATTTGAAATCGCAGGACCGGCCGGCAATGACAAACTGCTACGTACCGTGTATGAGTACACACGCAATGAGGGCTATGACGCAACGGATTCGCGCCATGCTCAGGGCATTCAGGAGCTACTGGAAAAGCACGGGATCAGGTCGTTCGCACACCAGGACGTGTTGAGTGTATTTCAGCACTATGAGTATGCCAAACGCGAAGCCAATGTTGTGGACTACTCAGATTTGCAGGTTCTGCCTCTGGTTGGTTTGCGTCAGGATCCTCAGTGGTTATCCAGTCTAGGCCGGTACTTTCAGGATATCGTCATTGACGAGGCTCAGGATACCAACACCTCGCAGTACCAGTTGGTGAGCATGATCGGCCAGGCAAGCCCTCAACCACAAGTTACCATGGTGGGGGATGATGATCAGACCATCTACGGTTGGCGAGGGGCGAGGGCGGACAACCTTTTGCGCTTCATGCGTGACTTCAACCCGGTGACAGTCAAACTGGAGCGAAATTACCGCTCCCCAGACGCCATCGTGGCCCCTTCGACAGCCTTGATACGCAACAACAAGGAACGCGTGGATAAAAATCCCTATTCCGCGTTACAGCAGAATGCTCAGCCCGTTGCTTATTATGGTCACCCAAGCGGCGATCTCATGGCTGATCGGATAGCCCAGTGGCTGAAGAGATCCATTGACCAGGGGATGCGGCCACGTGATCTGGCCGTGTTGTTTCGCACCAATCGAATGGCACGTGTACTTGAGCCTGCGCTGATAGCGCGTGACGTGCCGTACCGGATTCAGCAGGGCTTTGATCTGTTCTCACGTCAAGAAGTGCAAATGCTCATGTCGTGCATACGGTTGGCATCCAATCCACGCGACTTCATGGCGTTTAGCAAGTTGTCGGGTATGGTGAAAGGGTTCGGTGATAAGCGTGTTCAGCAGATCATACAGGAATACCGCTGTGACCCGAATTGCAGCAATATATTCGATAAGGCGGCTGAGGTGCTCGGTACCAAAAGCGCAGTGTCAAAAAGCGTAGCCGATCTGGGCGATCGCGTACTTCAATTGCAAAACTCCGATCCTCTAACCGACGGTTTGGGGAGCTGGGCTTTGAGTCCCCAAGGTGGTGATTTTGGCCCCTGGTTGAAGACCCTCGCAAAAGGGTCCAACAATCCAGCGAAGAACTTTGAGTCACGTCTTGAGTCGCTGCTGCAGGTGGATAAGGCGATCAAGTCACGTATGACGTTGGTCGATATGTCCCGCATGACGGCAATGGAGCGCTGGGGTGCGGTCATGGAGATCGGGCTGGCCACTCCGGATGAGGAAGAGGGTCATGCTGATGCGGTAACACTTTCAACCGTACACAAGATGAAGGGGTTGGAGTTCAGTTTCGTTCATATTGCTGGCTTCAGTGATGGCATGATGCCAACACTTCGAGATGCGAATTTTGATGTGGATGAGGGTGCCCAGGATGTTGAAGAAGAGCGCCGTCTTGCGTATGTGGCAATGACACGCGCCAAGCACAAGCTGGTGTTGCATCATGCCGATCGTGTGTTTATGGGGTATGAGACGGTTGAGCTTACGCCTTCACGCTTCGCATCAGAGGCTGGAATCGATTTGCAGGTGCATGCACTCCCAACTCGGTTGGATATTGACCTTTCCCGTGCCATACAGCCCCTTACCCAAACTCTCGATGAGATGGGGTGGACACAAGCGGATTTGGATGTATTTCAGAACCGTAATGAAGCCCAGCTCAGCGCGGAAGGGGTCTTCAGAGGGGGCGATAGTTTGGATTGCCTGAGGGGGCGTGAGGAGAGTCAAGGTCTACTGCCCGGGTTGGGCTAATAGACCTTGAGCAGTCACATCTCACAACACAAACACATCGGATTGGCCGGTACCAAAATCATCGAAAAGACTGAAAGACCGGCGGGAGTGGATGATGGGTTCACCTACGGTAAACAGCAGGGGTTCAGCACGTAACGTCCAGTCCATGATGCGTGCCGGCCATGGTGCAACCTCGGCGGTACGGGTCAACACAGCCTGATACGTAGCGTTACCTGTCAGTACATGTTCGTGTGAATAGGGTGCGAGCAGCAACAGCGTGCACACCGTAACGGCAGCGCCATGGCCAACAATAAAACCAGACCAGCGAACCGTTTTGTTCAGGTTGTGCGAGAAGGGATAGCGCACAAGCATGACCACCAGGCTATAAAGATTGAGCACAATCATCATCATGGATAGGCATAATGCGACTGCCGGCACCCATAAGGCCTCTATGTACCGCGCCCCGACTTTGGAGGTCGCATCGTCGAGTGTTGATCGGATGGCATTAAGGTTTTCGGTGTGTGCCGCCTGAAGATTATTCAGGAAAATGATCTTTGTGTGTTTGGCGAACTCGTCGTACTGCAATCCCCAAGGAATGCTGATACGCGTCTGGGTAGATCGGGATCGATCCCGCAATCCGTTTGACATGTCGAGATCGGCCACCAGGAAAAGATCGATGTCTGGCTGCTGTAAAAGTGCAGCATGCAATGGGGCTTGGGCGTATTGAGTCGCAACGAATTCGCGCCCGCTCATGGCATATCGCAAATCAGGATGGATCCCTAGATTAAAATTGAACTGACTGTCAATATTGGTCGCCGCGTTATTCAACGCGCTGTCAAGAACATCAACGGTTAGTTTTTTGCTGACGAAGTGGCGAATAAAAGCTGATTTTTGATCTAGCGTCCACGGCTCCGATGGCAGTGATACGCCCGTTGCTCGCCAAAACTTGTTATCCAGCGTTTTGTAATAACGGGTACCCGAGAGAGTGTGACGGCGAACTGAGCGTCTGGTCTTAGTATGTTGTTCCCAAAGCTGGGAGTAAGCGGTGTTCGCTTCTTCATTGGCACGGGTTACGATTTTGGATTCGACTTCAGCGTACAGTCGGGCGAGATCGGCACGCTTGTTTGACGCTTCTACATAGGCGTTGTAAATCCGAGCCACATGTTTTGCGTGTTCTTGCTCGGCAATAGTGCTGACGTAGTGCTGGTCTTTAGCCTTAAGGGTTTCCCTGAGCTCCGTATTGCTGTAAACCAAGGGGCCAAAGAGTGTGAGCAAAGCTTTTGATTCAGGTTTATCGATATGCTCATTCAGGTACTCTAGACCATTGATGGTGACATGGTTTCGGGCAATGCCTTGCTTGAGGGTCATGAGCATGTAGGCATCCATTTGATCATCGATCGAGCGTGACTGGCTGAACGCCTTGATACCGAAGTGCTGGGCGGTACCGAATGCACATGCCGATATGACCATTGCCGAGAAAGCTATGGTAATGGCATCGCGGCCCGCTTCCTTCATGGTCCTTCGGTAGATCCATCGGCCGATAAGGAGTCCGAAGCCGATGGATGACAAGAGCCTGCCAAAGAGTTCGACCTGCTCGATTTCATCAGTTGACGACACGCTCCCCGCGACATCGAGCAGCACAACATTGAAGACTACTTCTGAAATCAGATAACCAATGGAGAGAACGGCAGAGCCGACAAACACCCATAGGGGCGGCCTGGATTTATCGGCGTCATTGGTGTGATTGTCGGCCATAATGGATCCCTCAATCGATATGAATCGTGATTGGCGTGGACTCGATGTTGGGAGTATCGACCGGTTTCAGGACGTCAATGCCGTCATCGTGAGGACCTGTCGCAGGTTTGGACGCAGTGCTGACAGTACGAGCGGACCCTGTTGACGCTATCGGCACGGGTTTCTCATTGGCTATAGCGGAGCGAGTGACAGCTTTAGTTGTGGCGGGCGCGCTGGTTGTAACCGGTCGTGCCGGTGGTGCAGGGATGCTGTGGGTCGGGGCGGGAACGTATGCACGCTGTTGTGACTTTGCATACGGTTCCATACAGCCGGTCAATGCGAGCGCACCAAGCAGCAATGTAAATGTGGTCAGTTGTGGTTTCATGACTTGCTCCTTAAAACATATTAGGTATAATCGAATATAACACAATTTGAAGGGATGGCAACAGCATGATCGCTAACAGACACAAGAAATGGTACACGATGGCTTCAGCCGTTTGGTTTCTGAGCTTTCTGGCGTCTACTGTTGCGGCGGCACCGGCTAATTTCGAAGAGGCCAAGCGACAACTGAGACTCATCGACCAGGATGCTCCAACCTTTTATTGCGGCTGTGATATCACCTGGCTCAAATCCAGCGGAACCAGCGGCCGTGTTGATCATACCTCATGTGGATATGAAATCCGCCCTCCAGTCAGTGATGCGGTTAAAGCCCGCGCAGCACGTGTTGAAGTTGAGCACTTGGTACCCATATCGTGGATTGGTGAACAGTTTCAATGTGGTAATCGCACTTCATGCAGAAGCTCAAGCGCGGCATATAATGCAGCAGAAGCGGATTTGCACGGTCTGGTTCCCGCGATAGGTCAGGTTAACGGTGATCGTAGCAACTACCGTTTTGGGATGGTTTCAGGCCCGGCCACCCAGTATGGAGCGTGCAACTTCAAAGTGGAATTCAAGCAACGAATAGCCGAGCCTGCCGACCACCTTAAGGGACACATTGCTCGTGTTCACCTCTATTACGCGGATCGCTACAACTTGCGTCTATCCGGACAACAACAGCAGTTGCTCGCCGCCTGGGATCGTCAGTACCCGGTTACCCATGCCGAGCGAGAGCGTGATATCAAAATTGCGAAGGTTCAGGGTTGGAACAATCCCTACATCAGCGGAGACAAGCGCTGGGGTGAGCAGCAACGCAAATCACAGGTGCCACTCAAAGTCGCTGATTCGGCGGACACACCTAAGGTGGCCGAAGGTTCTGTTCGTGGTAACCGCAACTCCCGTATTTTTCACATTGAGGGCAAGTGCCCGAGCTACGACCGTGTTGCTGATCATAACCGCGTTGAGTTCACATCGGCATCAGAGGCAATCGCCGCAGGATATCGGATTGCCGGTAACTGCAGCCTGTAGTGCATTCCCTATAGAAGTGACATAAACTGTATTCAGTGCAACCTAAAATAAAATGGATGCGATGTGAACAGTCTTATTGATGATGTCCCCCTGCGACCCTTGGAGTGGCAGGCCATCAGTGCGGAATTGGATTTACGTTCCTTGTTGGAGTATGTCGTTCGTAACCCACAGGACACTCAGACCGCACAAAAAATCGTGCTTTCAAAGGGTACACCCATGCAATGCGTGTGGTTCGCTGTCTACGCACGCCATGCAGACCGTGAGCGAATTTGGCAACACGTCTGTGGCGCCCAAAATGCATTTATTAGGTCGCAGTTTTTGCGCTACGTACCGCTTTAATTACTAGGCAGGAGTCCAACATGAAGATCATTACACCGGAAGTGGCCAAAGAGAATTTGCAGCCGGGCGATCGCGTGATTATTCCATCTGGGTTGGGTGGAGTGCACGATGCGCGGTTTGAATCCCAGTCAGATGGCCGAGCCAAGGTCACGGTGCTGACCAAAGGTCACGGATTTTATGGCCAGTCTCAAACAGTTAAACAAGATGAAATGAGGATTCCTGTAGCAATTGTTAAACCGATTGGCGGACAAATTTTCACGGTTCGCGATTATGAGCATCAGTACGTTGCTGTTGAACATCAAGGCGGATACCGTGCCCTGCTAACCCTTCCTAAAACAACACCGTATCGGGACAGACAGCAATTTGAGAAGGGGGTTGCCTCAGCCGTTGGCACAATGCTTTACTTTGAGGAGATGGCTTCGCACATCCAGAAGCGGGATCCGGACGCCAATCCAACAGCGCTGAACAAAGTGCTCTCCCAGCTGGAAAAAGGTGTCTGGGTATCGCCTGCTGAAGTTGAAGCTTCGGTACAGCAGGCGGGTATACATTTGGATCTTACTGACTGGTGTGATGCAGAGATGTCAGCACCGGTGCCGCCTCATTCAAATTTTATTATCAAGCAGTTGCAATGCTTACAGCATGTGGCTAATGCATTGCGTATCGATGCCACAATAGAACTGGCACCCGATTTTGACTGGCAAGAACACCCCATTGATACAGACGGGGGCGTTGAGTTGGCGGTACAGTTTGCCCAACTGTACCTGGCAGAGCGAGGCTTGGCTGATACGATCGAAGTACTCACAACCGATGAAGTTGATGTGTCGTTAATCATCGCCGCGGATCTTGCGATCACCGTGGACGGTAATCAGTGGCACTATGAGCCACTACGCCCGTTTTCAGCCAAGAATGAAGCATGGTTGGCCGACAAGCGTTCACGGTTTGAGAACACTCGAATTGTTGAGCCGGTGTGTGACGATATGCTGGCCGCGGGTCAAGCCGCATCTCAGTCACCTTCTTTTTAAGGACATCCGTATGCAGCACTGGCAAGCGTTTTTCATGTGTAACTCGTTTGGACTCTATCTCGGCTTCAAGCAAGCGCGACTTGCCAGAGGGCGAAGCTGGATGCCGGCCGCTTCTACCCTGATCTGGAGCCCCCGTTGGCCGAGGCCTAGCGGTGCAGCTACAGCTGCTACAAGGCTTTAAGCTGAGGCGTTAGGCTATGTTGCAAATTTCTATTTACCACCTGCTAAGACTTGCAATCGCGGCGGCATTCGCATCATTGTTACAGTACCATCTGTATTCTCGATTCTTTGGTACTGCGGCAGTGGGCCGAAAGTAGCATCAAATGCTTGTCTTATAGTTCCACTGAACTCCCTGTTAGTTTTCAGTAGCTCCGAGAATTCATACCAGGTTGCCCAATAGGTTAACGCATGCCACTATGTTGCTCGATATCGAAAGGTAGCGGCCAAGTACGGCCTTAAAGACATGAATGAGATCAAACCAGGTGGATGTGAGGCGTTTTAATCAGCCAAAAGTCTATCTTGATTCTCAGGATATGAAATTCGAATATCACCCGCATAGTCGCGGGTAAACGTCATTGCAGCGAACGGGAATCCAATATCAAACCCGATTGAACGCCCGGTGCCCAGCATCAACATCTCCTCAAGCCCGCCGTATTCACGCGCCAGTGCAAGCCTTGGGGCTGAGCTGAAGTATTTTGATACGGGGATTAAGAACACGCACTGATCGGCAAGTTGAAAGGCGTGTGCGAACACGTCGGTCAGATTGGAAAAGGGTGGATTGGTGATGATCCAATCTACCTTTTGGGAGTACTCGAAGAAACAGCGACCTTGTTGTATCTCGCACCAGTGTTTTGGACTGGGTAGGGCGTCCAGGAATGCACCCTTCCCGGCGAAGGGTTCAAGACATAACCCGGGCCGGATCAAAATGCCGAACGATTAACTCAGCGACACGTCGTTGAGTGTAGTGCACATCACTGTAGCCCTTGAGCCCGGTTGTTCTCACCATCTACCGAAGCACCTCTGCAGTTTTTATGACAGCTTGGAGAGATACAGAACCATTGAATTCATTACGATCAAGGGAATAGACGGCCCGTACGCGCTGCCCCTGTTCAACCGGCATAGGTTCTACATCCGGTTTGTATGCGTTGAACCAAATCCCCTGAAGCTTTACCTGATCATCATTTACCAGTACCAACTTTAGATGAATGCCTTCCTTGCCCACCGGCTTGCACTGACTGAGTGTGAATTCGCCCTCAAACACAGGTTCTTCGAATTCACGACCGAAGGGTTGCAGTATCTGCAGCTGCTCCAGTGATGCCAGGTTCAGATCAGTACTATCAACGGGCCCGTCCGTCCAGATCATAGCTTCGAGAGGACCTGATTTAAGCCGATCCTCAAGTTGTTCTGTTACGGCTGCTTCATAATCTTCCATCAACCGCTCAAGTCCTTCGCGCTTGATGGTCAACCCACCGGCGCCCTCATGGCCGCCAAAGGCAACGAAATAGGAATTGTCACAGTCGTAGGCATACTGCATCGCATCACGAACATGGACGCCCGGGATTGCACGTGCACTGCCACTCATAAGGTCGGGATGCCCCTCTTTGGGGGAGAGACAGATGACCGGTCGGCCGAACGCCTCTACGACACGACTGGCAACAATGCCATGCACACCTGCATGGCCGTTCTCGAGCCAGATCACCAGTGAGTTGCGGCCTTGAGCGACCTGACTGGTGGCAATCGCCATCGCTTCATCTTTAAGCCGTTTTTCGATGGTCTTGCGTGTAGTGTTTTCGGATTCGAGCAAGGCGGCCAGTTCAATGGCCTCCTCGAATGTAGAGGAAAGCAAGAAGTGAACACCGGCCATGGCTTCATCAAGCCGACCCCGTGCATTGATGCGTGGGCCTATGCCAAAGCCTATATCGGTGGCAGTAAATGCTCCGTCGCCCCACAGTACCTCACGCATGGCTTTCCAACAGGGCCGCTCCAGGGTATTCATAATCTGGAGCCCTGCCGCTACAACTGCTCGATTGTTGATACTGCTACCGAGACTGACACAGTCCGCTACCGTGCCCACGGCGACGTAGTCCAGAAGACCGGACAGCTTCGGCGCGTTTTCACTGAGCAGACCTTCCTGAATCATCTGGGAGCGGACTGCACACATCAGCAACCAGCTGACCATCACGCCGGCAATTGCAGAGTCAGGATACTGGGAGCCACTGGCTTTCGGGCTTACACAGGCAAAGACGGAGGCAGGAGCACCTTCCTCAGGCATGTCATGGTGGTCACTGACGATAACGTGAATGCCTTCAGCTTTGAGGCGTGCAATGCGGGGCTCGTCCGAGCTGCCGTTGTCGGCCGTGATCACAACCGACGGACGCGGGGTATGCGCAAGGATGCGATCTGCTACTGAGTCGGACAAACCATAGCCTTCTTTCAACCGGTGGCCTATGAAGCTAATCACGTGGCTTTCAGGGTGTCCAAAGTAATCGCACAATGCTGACTTGAGAACGGCATGGCTGCTCACCCCATCGACATCATGATCCGTTTCGAGAGCAATGATCTCCTTACTGCTCAGGGCGGATGTAATGCGCTGCGAGGCCCTGTCGATATCCGGAAGACCCTTATAGGAGTCCAGCATTGAAAGCTTAGGTGACAATAAGGCCTGCAATTGATCAGCCGTTGCTATGCCATGAATGCGCCGTGCAAGCAGGCGGCTAACGAATGCCGGAAGCCCAGCATTTTGGGCGGTATCCAGCGTGGTGTCACAAAGAGGGCGCATTACAATCATTTGGTTTCTCCGGTATGCACGACCTGTAGGTAGTGCCCAAGTCTTGTATATTCGATTATATCGGATATAACCCGATATACAAGACTTAAACCGGAGGCATTTGCTTTTCAGAGAAGCGTTTAAAGTCCTTGCGACGCTGTAGTTCAGCACCAACCCATTTAGAATCATGGGCGTAGCGCATCGCGGTTTCAAGGCTGATAATGCTGCTATCAACACGGTCGCACAGCACTTTGTCCCAGAAAATCTGTGCGTATTTACCCTCAGGATTGCGAAATGTATCTTCCAGTGCACGTATGTTCTGCGTTCGAATGTGTTCCCGAATGTCAGGGTGAATATAGAGCACTTCATGTACGGCCACATTGCCACCCTTTAGTGCCGGCAGCATACGTTGTGCCACGATACAACGTAGATTAACGGCGAGCGTATCCAGCGCATAGTCTTGCTGCTCGGGCGGGAAAAAGGCAATCATGCGGCGAATGGCTTGAACCGCATTTGTTGCGCGTATCGTTGCCAGGCAGAGATTACCAGATTCGGCAAAACCAAGCGTGTGTCGCATAGCTAGTTCGTCGCGTATTTCACCTATGACGGCCATATCCGGCGATTGGCGGTAAGCGCTGACGAAGGCATCCTCGGCTGTTTCTGTGTCAATTTGGAGTTCACGTTGTGCGATAACACTGCGATCGTGCTTAAAAATGTATTCAATAGGATTTTCAATGGTCAGAATGTAGCCTTCGCGTTCCCTGTTCCGGTGTTGAATCATGGATGCGAGGGTGTGTGATTTGCCACAGGACCCCGGGCCAGCCACGATAATCAGCCCGGCATCATCAAGGATCATATCCTGCACGTTTTGTGGAAGGCCCAGTTCATTAATGTCGTGTACGTTGGTACGAATGCGGCGGATTGAAACGGCCATACTGCCGCGTTGCCGGTAGGCGTTGATGCGGAAACGTCCGCGGCTTGTCAGGCTGAGAGAAAAGTCGATTTCGCTGATGCGACCATCTTGATTGCGCTTGGTGGCATGTGACGAAAAAGTATCGACTAAACCCTCAATATCACCTGCAGTCAGAGGATCCATTGCCAGGTCAATGGTTTGTGTATTGCGTCGAAAGAATGGACGTGCACCTGCAATAAGGAATAGCGAGTCTGCATCCTCATCGATCATGGACTCAATGAAGCGGTCGAGCATAATGGACATGATGGTCTCCGTGTGATTTGGTTCGCCTATTACTAATGTCGGCGCCTTTGCCTGCCCATATTTGTGCAGATATTGGCACCATTAGCAGATCCTGATGAAGTGGTGGTGCCTCTGCCAGTTGGGGATATCCACTTCAGGTTTACTTATGGTTGTGTTTCCAGATCTACGCCTAGACCACTGAACGTGCGGCTTATATCATCAGCGTTCATACCAATAAACGCCGAGGCGGCTTCCTGATCACTGCCAGCATTGAAAACGAAAAGGAGTGTCGGAGTGCCTTCCATCGTAGTTGTAACCATGACCTCATGATTTTTTTCTATGGCGGCATATTGAAGGGCTGTTGCTTCCTGTTTGATGTTGACGTTTTCGCCTTGAAGCATGGCAATGGCTTCGAGCGTGTCACGGTTTGCCAATGCACGCGCAGCGGCATGATTACTGGCCTCGCCCAGCAGGCTGACAGGAATCAGCCGAACACGGATCTGAGCTCCTTTGAAATCGACGTCACGGATACCTTGGAGCAGTTTGTGGCAGTAAGGACAGAAGGGATCAACAAACAAGTACATGTGATGTTTGGCAGCATCGCTTTCATCGGAGCTCAGCCAGGGCACCTGGTTGCCTGATGGTAAATCAAGAATGGCGTGTTTGAATTCATCAACGACTTCTGGAACACCTACACTGTAGTAATCAGCCTGTTCGCTGGATGCATTTGCACTGGCTTCGCTGCCCTGTGACGATTGGGCAGCTGATTGAATAGCCGTGTCGATATCGAGCGCCATTTTAACAGCGAGGGCCAGAGGGTTTTCGGCATCATGGTGTTCAGCGGCCAGGCCGGTCAGATCTCGACCAGCATGATCATAGAGGTTTCCCATCATGAGGTGATAACCGTCAGGTGTCTGCCAAACCAGAATCTTGGCTTCCGAGGGCTTTCCCTGAAGAACGTGACCACGCATACCAGCAGGACCGTCGAAACTGTGAATGATCTTGGGTGGATTGTCCTTCATGGCAGCAAGGATAGCTCGAGCGCGATTATCCATTGTATGAATATCGGCTTGATTGCCTTGAGCACTGGCGTGGGGTGTGATTGTAAGCGCGGTTGTGAAACCAACAAGGGCTGTCAAACGTTGAATCTGTTTACGGAGTGAGCGAGTGCGCATATAGGGTTCCTCTAAAAAACAATTTCCTTTTGTGGAATTGTACCATGTCCGCACGTCTTGCGGGTTTGTCCAGCAAGGATTTGACAAAATGCACCACCTATGTCAATGTTGCGGTAACACTGATTTAGTGTAACCAAATATCCTGTCTAGATTGATCTCTGTAGGGGACAGTGAGTGAGTACAATGCTAACGTCTTCCGAACTTAGTTCTGTGATCCAGGCGCGTGACACAAAGGGTTTCGCATCCGCTGTGCCGTTTGGGTCTCACCTTCAAGAGGATGATGTTTTATCTTGGCTTGACGCGGCAAACTCCCCATCTGTTGAGATTCAGGATACCTTTCGGGAATATGTTCGCTTGCAGGGTATTCAGGATGACGAATCCATTGCCTGCGTTGTGCAGTATGTTCAAAACAATGGAGGGAGTTTTTTTGATCCTCAAATGACGCCTACGGACTTGGTTGAAGCCAAGCTTCTGAGGTCAAAAAGGGTGCTGCACCCAGATGAGCATCGAACAGTTCAAATGCAGACATCCATAGTTGATCTGTTGATCAAGCAAACGGAATGCTGTGTTCGTGAAGATCTGTCATCCATTATTGGTGTGGCATCAGGGAAAGTAGCGGGTCATGAGTGGATGCGAGGATGCGCTCCATTGGTTGTACAGATGCCAAATCAGCGCGTTTACTTGTGCGTGAGTAATGCGCCGGTAGCTGCCAGTGAGGAGTTTTCCTTTAAATTCGTGTGCCAGTTACATCATCTGCGTGAATTATCCATCCATGCAGGAGTGAAAACCGATGGCATGTTGCTGGTAAACTTCGATTGGTCCGCCTATCGTGTTTTGCCCCTGGCAGTTCCGCATCAGCCTGAGCTGACTGAGGCGATTTATGTTGGTGGCGATGCATTATGGGCGAAAATCATCTCTGGAAGCATCCCTTCACGGCCCGTTCTCAATGGTCCCGCATGGATTGCAGTAGGCGAGGAGGTTCAAGCTCAGGTAGCGGACCTCGAAGCGCAATATCTTGGTGTGCACCTGCTGGAGTCGCGCGTAACGGCTCAAAAAAACAAGATTGCGGATGACTTGTCATCGGTTATACGGGCGGTTCCCAATGTGCTCGACCATACACCTGACGAGCTCGGACTTTCGCTGTTAAAACTTGAGGTGGATACAGTCGTGCATGAGGAGGCACTAAGTGCTTTCCTGAAATCACGAAAGGTGGCTGATCGGATCGATGAAATTAGTTCCGTTGAAAACACGTTCCTAGTGGCTCCAAAACAAGTGTGCTTGTCGGAGTTGGATGTCGCGGTTGAGCATGGCCAGGCGCGTCGTTTTGATCCCAAAAAGACCATAACTCTTTTATCAGAGCTTGGGGTTAGCCTTCATGCAGCAAAAGAGGCCGGGTTGATCGAGCAGTCCATTATTCCTGTTTACGACATCCCTCAGGATGAGGGATATCAAATGGACGCGCACGAGACCCTTGACTGTATCGCCCGTGATGCTGCGCTGGAGGCTATGCAGCGGGTTCAGGTCGAAACCCAGATGGTGTTTAGTCCTGATGCGTCCGAGATGGGGTACGTAGGCGCTGCTGAAACGTACACGCCGGCCCCGAGTATGAAGGCTATTCACGATGAACACAGTGAGCAAGGGGTAAAAATTGCCCCTGCAAGCACACAGGCTCAGCCCACCGCTGAGCCTGAAAATGAAGAATCCATGGGTGAAGCGTCAGGTGCTAGGCAGGCTGCCGCGAACTCACGGGCGGACCCGATACTTGACTGGTCCAACGTGTAAATAAGGCCTGCTTGGCAGGACAAGAGAAAACAAAGAGGGTTTTTATCATGTCTATTCTGGAAACTGTTGAAGCTGGAAATAATGCTGCTCGAAACGGCGGCAACAATGGGCCGCGTGGCGTTCGCCGTGATGCGGTTGTTGAGGTCATGGGGTTCGATCTCGAAAAAGGCTTCGCTCATGTCAAAGAAGATCAGCGCGAGTTCTTGGTTAAAATTCGCAATGATGCGTGGGTGCCGAACGAGGCTGAAATGGAAGAAAAGCCCAAATTCATCGGTGCAATCATTGATAAGCGTATGGCAGCCAATATTGAAGTTGGCGACAAGGTAATCCTGGAGCGCATGATTGACTTTGGCCAGGACATCGAGAGTGGTAAGCCTCAGTTGTGTGACTGGATTACCAAAGCGCCTGTGGATGAAGCCAAGCTGCGGGTTGGCATTATGTCCATGCGAGGCTTCAAGACCAATGATGAAAAGGGCAATATCGAGTATGTAATCAATAAGACTTTTACAAGCACGGAAGGTCAGGCGCGCACGATGTATGGCCGTGTGTTCATGTGGCACGATCAGGCATTTGATAACTCGAAGGTTGACGCGCTCGCACAGCGTCTTGACGCCAACAATGAAAAGATTCTCTCTCAGCGTGCTGAGCGTGAGCAAAACCCAGATGCGAAGTTTCCGGTGGAGCCAACGCCGGCATTCTCATTGCGCTGCCTGAATCCGAATAATGAAGTTCTGGCATTCACGATGGTTGTGGATTGGAATAAGGTCACCAAGCTTCCGCCTTCCGGTGCAGACCTGAAAGAACTCATGGAACATTACACCCATGAGTGGTCTCAGAAATTCGGTGAGGTACGTGTGGAAGTTGCGATGGCTCAGGCGTACCAGCCGAGTCAGAACTTCGATATGAAAAATCCCACCCCTGCTCCGATGATTGGCTCCAGTGCGGATGGAAAGTTCGCGATGCGTGCAGCGCCTGCCGTGTTGGTGCTGTCTACTGGCAAATACAACGGCAAGGGTCAGCTGGAAGGTGCCGAGCATTTCTGGGCAAATAAAGCCTTTGCAAGTGCCAAAAATGAGCATCTGCATACACTGATAGCCAATACTGAAGGCATCCGTCCGACGCTTGCCGAAGGCATGGGCCTTGAAGTTGTGAGCCCGTTCCAGAGCCGGGTTTCACAGGCGACGAAAAATGATCAAGCACATCAGCAGTCGCCAGCCAATGGAGCTCAGGCTGAACAGTCGGGAAACCCACAAGCGCCGCAGCAGGCGCAGAATCCGGCCCCGGCTGCAGCAGTTGATGCGGAGGACGCGATGCTGAATGATGCGCTCGCCGCTGCACAACAGCGCGCCTCTGCGTCGCCGTCCAACGGCTAAACCACAGGGTGTGCCTGCGTTGCGCAGGTAGTAAGAGGGGTGGTGCGGTGACGTGGCCGCCCCTTTTTCTTTACGAGTACAGGGTGTTTCGACATGCAGTGGATCAATCTCGATAAATACGGCATTCAGTTAAAAATCGTTGAGATGGTGGGTGAGGAGGAAACCAGCCACCGGTTGATGATTGTCGGTGATGTTCACAATGCAATCTCGAAGCGTCTTGAGGCGGCGGGGTTCCGCCGATCCGATACAGGTGTCTGGCATCACGAGATGACGCGTGAGGCGCGACTGGCGATTGAAGAGGCATTCCCGCGCTTTTATCTGGATGAGCGATCCGAAAGTGAGGTGATTATTCGTGTACCGGTTTCTAAGCCGGCACCTCGCACAGAACCTTCAAACGGGCGGAGTGTCCAACATTCAGATACAGTACAACCCGATAAAATAACGCAAGGTGGCAATTATGAAATCAATGCCAACACTCAAGGTCATTCACAACCCGATGGGGCTTACGACCGAGGAGGCCATGATCTATCGCGCTCAGATGACGCTGGGACGGCGCCTGATGCGGATGTGGAAGGAACATTATCCGAGCCAGTACAGTTACCTGCTCAAGAGTCGTCAGCTTCAGCGGACACTGCAATTGCGCCAGAAGGAGCTGCACCAGCTGAAGGACAAGATCAACGAGCAGATGGTGGATCTGTACCCGGCGAAGAGTCAGGACTTCATGGATCAGTATCGGCAGGCAACCTGGGCGGACATGATCAGCGAGGAGATACTGAATCACCTGATCCAGCAGCAGGAGGATCCCTCGGACAGCTTCCCCAATCCGATGGAGATGATGCGCCAACATCTGTCAGCACTAATCGCTCAGGTAACCGAAGCGGAAGACGCGCAGTAGCAGCTAAGCGTAACCAGCGTAATTTTGATCTGAATGCCTGGGTTGCCGGCGAGGGGCGCACTGACTTCGGCGCTGCATTCAGTCCTCGTCAGCGCTTTGCAGATAATGTCGCCGCCATCAATTTGCTGCATACGCTCGAAATGACCGAGCGGGCCGCCTCGGATGAGGACAAGGCGGTACTGGCCAAGTATGTCGGGTGGGGTGGTCTGGCCGGCGCCTTCACCAAGAAGATGGATTGGGCGCAGGAGAGCGCCACCCTCGATATGATGGTTGAGAGTGGCGTGATCACCAAGGCTGAATGGGATTCTTTTGCGGCCTCCACGCTGAATGCCCATTACACGGCTCCAGAGATTGCACAGACTGTTTGGGCGGGTGTTGAACGACTAGGCTTCACAGGAGGTCGCGTACTTGAGCCGGCGGTGGGTATTGGTCACTTTATTGGCACTGTACCTGCTTCGCTTAAAGACAACACGGGTTTCACGGCACTCGATATCGATCCCGTATCGGCGCGCATAGCGCGTGCGCTTTATCCAGATGCGGATATCAAGGTTCGCCCGTTCGAGACCTTCAATATTCCGGATGGAACCTTTGATCTGGTGATTGGCAACGTCCCGTTTGGTGACTTCAAACTTCACGATCCGAAGTACAACAAGTACAACCTCTCCATCCACAACTATTTCACGCTGCGCGCGCTCGATGCGGTTCATCCGAACGGCATTTGTGCCCTCATTACCAGCGCTTACACGCTGGATGGCAAAAGCACGGCTGCTCGTAAGCACATGGCCAAACGGGGCGAGTTGCTGGGTGCTGTACGACTGCCCCAGAATGCGTTCCGCCGTATGGCGGATACCACGGTTGAAACTGATATCCTCTTCTTCCGGCGCTATACTCCAGAGGAAGAGGCCAGGGCGCGAACCGAGTTAAGTGATGGCAAGCTACCGCTCTGGGTAAGCTCACCCAAGGACACGCTGTCGAACTATTTTGAAGCCAATGTCGAGGCGGTCATTGGTGAGCTTGATTACACGAAAACGCAGTACGGCGGATATCGTGAGGTCGCCAAGCTGGCTGACATGGAAAAGTTGCTGCCACGCTTGAATGAGCGGGTCTCGGCATTGCCGATCGGTGTGTACCAGCCCTGGCAGCATGATGATCAGTCGCTGGATGAGAAGGTACGTCATGTAGAGACGGTTCCAAGTCTGGAGCTGCGCAAATACCGCCCGGGCGGCTTTGCGCTCGATGACAATCAAGTTCCGTGTATCATCGAGACGGTCGAACGTGACGAGGAATCGGGAGAATACGAAGTCACGATGGTCCCTGTTGATCTGAGTGACGCCCAGGCCGTAAAGCTGCGGTCCATGATTCTCCTGAGGGATCAGGCTTTACTTGTGCTGCAGGAACAGAGCCGCAATGAATCCGATACACAGCGATATTTGGATGCACGTGACAACCTTAATCGCCGATATGATGCGTTTATTGCCCAGCACGGGGCCCTGAACGCGCCAGGCAACCGGCGGCTTTTTTCACAAGATCCACAGTCAGGTTTGTTGCTGGCACTTGAGTATCAGGATGAGCAGACCGGTGCGTTTACAAAGGCGCGTATCTTCTCAGAACGCGTTCTAAGTCCTGTCACGCCGCCCACCTCGGCGGACAACCCGCGTGATGCCATGATGATCTCCATGTCCTATTACGGTGAGATTTCCCGGACGGTCATTATGAGGCTTCTTGATCGTGAGAATACGGATGAGCACTGGGCTGAGATTGAAGATGAGCTGCGTCAGTTCATGTTTATGGACCCAGAAACACACCGCTATTTGCCACGTGACATCTACTTGTCCGGCAATGTCCGTGAAAAGCTGGTTGCGGCAGAAACCGCTGCACAGACTGACCCACACCTGTATGCGGATAACGTAGAGGCACTGCGTGCGATTCAGCCACGAGACCTGACCCCCAGTGATATTACGGTTCAAATGGGGGCGCCGTGGATACCGGAATCAGATATCAAAGACTTCATCTATGAGATGTTGCTGTCCGATACCGGGCAATCACGTTCGGATATTGATATTCAGTATGTTCCGCTGGTGAACTCGTGGAAAATTGAGCTTGGAGCAGCAAAAAACCACCCCTCTGTCATCAATCGTGTAGAAAAGGAGCTGGGCACTAAGGACGTTCCCGCGCACAAGCTCATTGAGCAGTCGTTGATGAGCCAGGTGCCTAAAGTAATGCGCACCATTCAAGACGAAGGTGGTGAGCGTCGCGTGGTTGATAAGGATGCCACCCTGGCGGCCATGGCTAAGCAGCAGGCGATGGAGCAGCGTTTTAAGCAGTGGATATGGGAGAGCCCCGGGCGCGCGGATCGACTGCTGGCCGATTATAACCGTCGTTTCAACTGTTTCTGTGCGATGGAGCCCGATGGTAGCCATCTTACCTTTCCGGGCATGAGTCCGTTGATCGAACTCCGGCCCCACCAGAAAAACGCTGTGTGGCGTTCCTTGATTGCTGATAACACGTTATTTGCACATGAAGTTGGTACAGGTAAGACCTATAGCATGATCGCCTCCCTCATGGAGATGCGGCGCCTGGGACGCGCCAAGCGGCCCTTCATGGTGGTAAAACGTAACACGCTTGGCCAGATCGAAACGGCGGCGCGAGACCTCTACCCGGGCGCTGATGTTTTAGTGATGGATGCTAAATCCATGACGGCCAAAAACCGCCGCCAATTCCTGTCCCGCGTAGCGGCCAGTGACTTCGATATCGCGATCATGAGCTACGAGGCCTTTGCCTCCATTCCGCTGTCGCCTGATGAAGAACGACTGTTTTTGATGGATCAGCGGGATGAGCTTGAGGATGCGTTGAGCACCATGACCGACAGGTCCTTTTCCCGTAAACAAATGGAGAAGGCCAAAAAACGGCTGGATTCACGTATAGCCTCCCTGCTGGATGATACCAAAAAGGATGACGCCTTCTATTTTGATGACGTTATGCCTGATGCGCTGTGTTTTGATGAATCACATCTGCTGAAGAACCTGGATGTCAATTCTCGCTTTGATGAGTTCAATAAGCAGGGCAGCAAGCGTTCAATGGACGCGCTTTCCAAAGTGCGTTGGTTAACGCGCATTCATGGCCGTGAAATGAACATCATCAAGTCTTCAGGCACACCTATCAGCAACAGCTTTGCTGAGTCGTATACCCTGATGCGCTACATGATGAATGAGCAGATGGCCGAGTTGATGGGCACGGGCTCATCGGTACACCCTGACCGCTTTTTCTCAAACTTCATTCAGCGTTACACCACCCCTGAGATTGGTGTGGATGGCCAGTACCGAGTGCGTAACCGCTACACCATCGTCAATATTCCCGAACTGATGGGGTTGATGAACCAGTTCATGGATGTGCGATTTGCGGATGATCTGGGCATTGAGCGCCCTGACATCAAACGCACGATCGTGGTCGCCAAGCCAACCGAGGTGCAGGAAGTGTTTAAGCTCGAAATTGCCGAGCGTGCGGAAAAGATTCGTTCTGGCAGTGTGGATCGCAGTGATGACAATTTCCTGAAACTGGCATGGGACGGTCGCAAGGCTGCGCTGGATATGCGCCTATTGGACCCCGAGTTGCCGGACTTCCAGGGGACGAAGTTGAATCTGATGGTGGATGAGGTCATTGAACGCTATTGGCGAACGGAAGATTTCAAAGGTGCACAGGCTATTTTTTGCGACCAGGGCACCCCGGGCGGCTCGGGTTATAATTTGTATGACGACATTCGCCAAAAGTTGATTGCCGGAGGCTCTTTGGTCTACGGTGGCATCGCGCCTGAGCACATTGCGTATGCACATGATGCGAAGACGGATGAGCAGCGTGAGGCGCTGTTTGCGAAAGTGAACAGTGGTGAAATCCGGGTCATTATCGGTTCTAGCGAAAAAATGGGTACCGGTACCAATATGCAAGAGCGCCTGTGTGCGCTGCATCACCTGGATGCGCCGAGCAATATGAGGCCGAGTGATGTTGAGCAGCGAGAGGGTCGTATTGAACGCCAGGGCAATATCAATTCCGAGGCTGAGATTCTGACCTATACCACCGAAGACTCGTTTGACCTGTTCGTGTGGAACCTCATGAACTTTAAGCGCAAAATGGTGCGCTCCATTATGAGTAACGATCGTTCAGTGCGTGAGTACAAGGAAGATGAGGATGGTGCCAGCTATGAAGCAATTATGGCGGTGACCACTGGCAACACGATGATCAAGGAGAAGATCGAAATCGACCAGAAGGTCGATATGCTATCTGCCCAGGCGCGCGAGCATTCGGCTGTTGAATTACGAAACCGTCGTGAGATTGCCGAGTACAAAGACTCAATTCCGAAACTGGAAGCCAAGCTAGGCCAACTCAAGGGTTTGTTGGATGTCCGTGCAGAATGGCAAAGCGGCCACCAGAGTTCCATGATGACAGTCAATCCACGCACGACGTCGCATGACAAGCTGGGCAGCCCGCTGCCGATCGAAGAGACCATGCCGCTGCAAATGTCGAAGTGGACGGTGAATGGCGTACCGGTTGCCAATCGTGACGAAGCGGACATGAAGAAATATATTCGTTCGTTGGCGAATGCCGCCATGTCACGCTTTACCGCGCACTACATAGCCCCTATGGACATTCGCTATGCTGGTTTCCCGATTGAATGGGAGTTTAACCGTGATACAGCGGGTGATATTCATGAGACTGCGAAGGTGCGAGTGGAACCCAAGGGTCAGGTAGAGTACGAGGCTCGTTATCTCTATCACGCAGTAGAGTTCATTGAGGACTTGCCGGTGAATATCAACAGTCTGCAAAACCGAATTGAACGCTCCAAAGCGGCCTTGCATGAGCTGGAGACAAAGGCAAACACACCTTTTGAGCATGAGGCAGAATTGATAGAACTTAAAACACGACAGCAGTTCATGAGTGATGCGCTGGCTGAAGCGGCTGAAGCCTTCCAGCAGGAGCTCCGCAACAGCAGCGCGGTTACCAGCATAGCGCAATGGAAAGCGGTGAACATGGGCGCTGGCGGCAAATGTGAGCCGTCGTATGACGAGGAGGAGGTGGTCAGTTCGTTTGACCCGTTAGCCCCTTCGTCCACGTCCGAAATGAGTATTGCGGCTGCACGGTATTAAGAGGCATTTGGTATAGCGTAGCCCACTGGGTTGATGAATACTGTGTTACAGGTGACCGTGTTTGAAGGAATACGAGTCCGAATAGCGACGATTTTTATTAGAGCCTACTATTTATGGACGTAAATCAATTCGTGTGTGATAATTGAATCAGAGATGTATTAATGCAACAAAGTTAGCAATACCGGCGTGAAGTCTGAACCAGGAGTTAGAAACAGTGTCACTAAACCCTTAAAGGTTAAGACTTCCTCGCCGAGGATTCACAGGTGTCTAATTGAGAAGAAGGACTAAATTATGTCCAATGTAACGAAGATTTCAGTCTATGAAGACCAGATGGGTGGTCGTTGGTTGCGTGCAAGCCACGACGACATACTTCGTTATGGCTTCCAAAACAGCATCAGCAGCCCTGACACGCGCATGTCTCCGCAGTGGGTCTATCTGGATGCAACGCAGGTGATCGAATCCGAAGCGGCACATTACATCGTGCGCATGCGTGAAGTGGATCCTGACCTGAAGATTGAATTTGCACAGAACGCCTCAGGTGTGTCAACGATTCGTAACATGCCGGCGTACTGCGCCGCGATGCTGAACTTCCGCCTTGTCAAAGGCCGCGGTGTTAAGATTGATGGTAAGCTTTGGCGTGTAGATCGTGTCAGTACCGCCGGTCGTGGCAAGGTGTTTCTGAAGGCAGTCGAGGAGGCCGCATGATGAAGGTGATCCGTCCGGAGCAGGCATCGAAAGTTCTGCCGTTGTCACTGGCATTCGAAGAAGTGCTTAAGAGCGTCGTCGACGAACCTGTTGAGATTCAGCAGGCCATATACGATGCCAGTGCGTCTTTGCACGGGGAGGCCTTGTTGCAGGATCAGGTTTCAGTGCTGTCGGCGGGCGAGATGAATGCACACTTGGCCGAATTCTACGATCAGGATCCGCATTGTCGCGCTGAGCTTGAAGCGTTTGGTATCGAGCCCTCGCCACTGAAAAAGGCGATTGATGATGTCCGCGCTAGTGAGATAAGCGGAGATAAAAAGCCTCAGATATCGTCTGAAGATGCTTGGGATCAATTGGCGAACGCTGGCCGTAAACCGTCAGGGCCTTCGATGTAATACCGCAGCTTTAAGTAGAGAAAAACCCCGTGCGTGATCAGTTCACACACGGGGTTTTTCGTTTTAGGGTGTCGGGCTATATAGAACCCATAGTTTTTGTATTGGTATATACTCGAAAAGAAACATGCGCAGAGTTGCGAAGTACTGTCTTCTTGGCGCGTCTCCGAACAATAAAAAAGCTGCCGTGCGTTTCAGCCAAGAGCAGGCCTTGAAATAACAGTATGGACCTGTGATGCAGGAATCCTATCGCGGTCATGAGTTGGAGCGCTTCATGGCAGTGACGGCATCCCGCGCACTGTATGACAACTTGGCGGCAGCCTATCATCG
This sequence comes from Marinobacterium sp. BA1, assembly GCF_041155135.1. NCBI lineage: Bacteria > Pseudomonadati > Pseudomonadota > Gammaproteobacteria > Oceanospirillales > Oceanospirillaceae > Marinobacterium > Marinobacterium sp. BA1. The sequence continues at coordinate 56,330 of NZ_BAAFHC010000002.1, read as the reverse complement.
CAAGCTGAGCTGATGGTGAGAAGGTTTACTTTTGGTCACCACCTGGTAAATTGATTTTATATCCAGTTTAACCAATACGGTGATCAATATGAGCATGCGCGGGTACTTTGTCAAGAATATCGGGAATAACCGGGGCAAGCCCCGCATCTGGATGCAGGGCAAGGAAATAGAGGTGGCAGGACTTCAAGCTGGTGACCGTTACGATGTGCGAGTCAAGGGCGGTGCGATCATCCTGGAAGCCCGACCGGACGGAACTCGCGTCGTCTCGCGCAAAAAGAAAAGGGATAAAGAACTTCCGGTCATTGATATCAACTCCAAAGAGTTACTTGCTCTTTTCGATGGAATGGCAGCGATTCGCATGGTTCAGCGAGAGGGCGAAATTTTTCTCATGCCATTGGCGACTGAGCTGAAGGTGAAAGAGCGCGAGCGTCGTTTGCAGTCGAAGTTGGCAGCTGGTGAGCCTCTTAAAATGGGCTCCATATCGCACGGTGGTGGCGTACTGTCCCATGCAGTACATGAGGGTCTTGCGAAAGCCGGGATTGCCACTGAACTGGCCTTTGCCAACGAAATCCGTGACGACCTGATCCAGCAGGCCAGCGACAAAAACCTGGCTTGGAACAAAGATACCATCCCTCTTGCAGCACCGATTCAGGAGCTTGCCTTTGACCACGCTGCAGTGGATCAATTGCCCAAAGTTGAACTACTCGAAGCGGGCCTGCCGTGTTCGGGTGCATCAGTCGCTGGTCGATCCAAGCGTGGCACGAGCCACGCTGAGGAACATCCGGAAGTGGGCCACTTGGTGGTTGCGGCACTTGTGATAATCGCTAAAGTGAACCCGGCTATTTTCTGCCTCGAAAATGTCATTCCGTACTCATCCACGGCCAGTGCATCCATTCTCCGCAATCAGTTGCGCGACTTTGGCTATAATGTGCATGAAACCCAACTGGAAGGTCGGGATTTTAATGAGCTTGAGAACCGCAAGCGTTGGTGCATGATGGCGACCAGTCGTGGTATCCATTTCGACTGGTCGATGTTGCAAAAACCCGAGAGGCGTGATGTTCGCTTGTCAGATATTCTTGACAACATCCCGCCCGATTCGCCGATGTGGTCCGAAATGAAAGGCCTGAAAGCCAAGCAAGAGCGCGATATTGCGGCGGGTAAAGGATTTAGAATGCAGGTGTACACTGATGACAGTACTTCGGTAGGTGCGATGACGAAAGGTTATGGCAAGATTCGCAGCACCGACCCCAAGAAGGCCCATCCAACAAATCCTGATCTGCTGCGACAGTTTACGCCGGCGGAAAATGCTCGTATGAAGAATATCCCGCCGGAGCTGTTTGAGGGGCTCTCCAATACAATAGCCCATGAGCTGCTGGGCCAGAGTGTGAGTCATGGTGCGTTCAGTGCAGTGGGTGCCGCGATCGGCGAATCTATCAAACAGTTTGCCGCAGAACTGAATATCGACCTCTCACAGCCGGATAACATTCACGCCCTTGCCGGCGCCATCAGTGCAGAGCTTCAGGATACGGCCGCGGAGGTGGTGGGTGAGATCCGCCGGCCGGTGCGTGGTGCAACCTATGAAGGGCCTGTAACGGTTAATGATCTGGGTATGGTGATTCAGGATATCGGGCAGGGAGTAGGCATTCTGCATGATGCCAGGGTACTATCAGGGGATAGTGAAGCCAGACTGGGTGAAACGCTGGTGGTGGCATATCCGAAAGCAGGTACGCACGTGCGCGTCGAGTTCCCTGATCGCCCCGAAGTTCAACCTGAAGTGGTAGATGATCTGCGAGATGATCCACTTGCTCAGGTTGGGTCAAACACGGCACGCCCAACATTGAGCTGAGTTGTTGCTATGGTCGAGTTTGATGAACTTTTGCTGGTCCGTGCGGATGCCCTTGAGAACATCGCGCACACATCCTTTTCGCAGGATGATCTTGAACGGGGTGATTCATTGATGGAGCAGGTCACCGCGCTTTGGGCCGAAAACGAGTCGCGTATGATGGCGGCCAAGGAAGGATTGGCTGCTGTGCCAGAGGAGTGTCAGGACAGTGGCTTGGAAAATGCCGGTCAGACTTTCAAGGATCGCGGCTGGAACAAACGGATAGCAGAGCAGAGCTTGGGCGAAATGGTGCGATTTTGCGAGTATTGGGAGCTCGCCCACGATACAGCGTTGTCCGCAGCGGACCTGCTGAGTCAGGGCAATCACTCTACACTGCCCGATATATCCATGTAGAGCGTGTATAGACAGGGAGGATACTGTGGGTATTGCATCGACACTCCAAACGGCCTTCGTGGGAAGCTTCGGCAGCCCGGCGCAGATTCATAACCTCTATGCATCGCGCTCGCCCGTAAACGGGGCTGCAGCCGATCCGCTAAAACCGCAGGAAGTGGGTGTTTTGGTGGATCGGTTACTGACCCAGGTTAACCAGCCCCATGTTGCGGCGGCAACGCTGACACAAATGATGAAGGATCTGGGGCACCGCACATCCGATACGCCGTTTAGTCTTGATAGCCTTGAAAGCCAGAATCGGTACTACCAGAGCAAAGAGTACATTTTGGCCCATGGTAGTGAGCGCAATGTGATGGATATCACGGATCAGCTCTATGCTGAGGATATAGGACGGGCCTCGGGCAGGGTATTCAAAGGCACTGATGTGCTCGCCAAGGTCGATATGGTCAATCATCTGAGCCAAAGCGATAATCTGGGCAGTACCATAGATCACGTAGTCGAGGACGTCCGAATCGCATTACGCGAAGGCCGACCTGAGGCATTATCTGCCACGGCCGCGCTGATCGCCGGAGGCCAGCTTGACGCACAGCAGGCACAGGGGTTGATTCAAGAAGCGCGTGCGCATGATCCCAGCGGGGAGTTCGATGCTGAGCTGCTGAGACAACTGCAGAATCAGGGCGTTCCTGATGGCACAAAGGGATCGCTGACGGTACTGGCCGTTACCTCTGTGATGGATACCACAAGCGAAAGCGAAATATCGAGAAGCTGGCAAACGTTAGAGTACGATGCCAGTCAAGGTCTTGCGAGAGATATTAAGCAAGGATTGTCCGATCAAGAATCCGGATTGAGCGAGGTGTATCGTGTCGCTGGTGAAATTGCACATGCTTACGAAGAGCAGGGGCGGCCTGTGCCGACGGGGCTGGCTCATGCCGTGTCGGCAGCACAATCGCAAACAGAAGGGCTTTTGGCCAGCCAGGGCATCAGCCAACCCTCAGAATTAACGGGCTTGTACGGCAAAAATAGTATGGACAGCATTTTATCCAGTGGGCACTATAACTTGGCCATGGCGGGCTCCCACGCGCCAGCAAGCGGCCGGACAATGCAGGAGATCCAGGACGCCGCATTTGCAAGGAATATGGAATGGGTGCGGCAGATGCAGGCGCAGGAGCCGCAGCAGGATGCCAATTTATCGGGGCCTCAGCCCGCCGGGCCTTCGCCAAACCGACGATAGTCGGCACGCGCCTGTTGTACCTGAAATCCCCACCAAACAGCACAACCAGACAACCCGCTAGGTGGTTGTGTTCATTGCGCCATCAACATTGTTGGCCTATGATATACTTGGTTTAACCATTTAAATATAGATGCACTATGTTCTGGACTCGACAGCGCCCAACCGTCCCAGGTTTGTATTGGATGCGGATGCGCAAGCGCACAATTAACGGCACTCCGGTACAGTCTCGTGCTGACTTCCCAACGATCGTAAAAATCGATTACCCTTCAGGTTCAGCGGGAGTCGGCAGTACAGATGAACTAATCGTATATGACAGCGGCATGTTCGGGGAGTGGGATGTGTTCCTGCCGCTGAATCGCGTGTCCAAATCGTTCGAGTGGTCCTCTGCAACGGTTGAAATGCCGATCGAACGCGCAGAGTGCAATTCATATCAGCGCGCAATTGCGTAGTACAAGGAGTACATCATGTCAGCAGTAATGCATTCATCAGATCAGAAACTCGATCAAGCCAACAAGGATCAGTTGGCTCCGGTTGGATTCTTTGATTTTTCCATGCACCACATCATGAAAAATCCACGTTGGCGTATGCATATGCGTATGATGTTGCGCCGTGAAGATCGAATGGAGGACCGTCTTGAAGATCTGACGGATGCGAAAAGCGCTATGGCGTTTCAGCGTGCGATGCTTTTGAAGTTGAGCACTGCTCACGAATGGCAGCGTTGGCAGGCTGATCAGGCGACCTTTCGTAATATGCTGACTAATGGAGCTGTTTTGAAGCTGGATGCGGAGCGTGTGGAGCGGCTCGGTGTATCTTTCTTGGAAAAACGGGCCTTTGAAGCGGTACATACCAATCGAATTCCTTCACGCGATAGCAGTGACTTCCACTCGGCTATCAATGAGTGGATATCTGACTTGTCATCTGAAGTGATGCTTTTGCTCAGTGCCGGCGATCGGCATGATCAGTGGTCTTTGGGCAGCGTTGATGACGCCCCAGACGGTATGTTTGTTGCGGGCAGTGATTATTGGCGCAATCGAGCGGCATTAGCGCTTGATACGGCCACAAATCCAGGTGTTGTGCTGCAACGATGGGTGGATGTAGAAGATTCAAATCTTCTTGGGTATACCGTAGCAATCAATTTAGCGGACATTTTCACACAATCGATTACCGTGAATGAGGTACGAAGCACTGAAGGTGGCTTCATTGCCAAGCCGGGCGCTTTTACAATTGAAGGGCTCGATGGTGTATCAATTGGCTCACGAGCGCTATTCGATATTGAGCATGGCAATGTGATTTTGCCGCGTGAATCTCCCTCTTCTTTACCTGAGCCGGTTCTGGCAGTGGTTAAAGAAATGCGCGAATGTGCCTTGCAGGGCCCAGCCCCAGAGTTACTGATAGCAGAGCAGATTGAGCATCTGTCGCAGCACGATATTTTCTGGTCGCCGGAGGATTACGGTGAGTCCAACGAAGCCATCCAAGACGAAATCTCTGATTTGAATACTGTCGCCCGATGCCTTAAACAAATGGCATTTAATAATGAGCTCTCCGACGCGGGCAAACAGGCGCTGGGGCAGGCGCTTGGGTCTGTTTATCGTGATGTGTATGTGGACCCAGGCTATGACAACGTTTCAGCAGAATGTGACCTGATAAAGCTTGGGAATTTGCTAAACGCTGCTCAGCGGTTGTTTGTTGAAGTGCAAACAAATCAGCCTTCCGCTAAAGAGGACCTGTTACGCTATATGGCAGAATCGAAACCTGAGCAAGCACAGACAATGTGAGGGGGTACGCTTGAACCTACGTGTTTTACTGGGCGCTGTCACGGTCGCAGCGTTTTCCTCAGGTGGAGTGAGTGCTTCATGTGTTGATCTCGATGTGGCTGAAACAGAGGGTTTGACGATTTCTCACGCATACGATCTGGTATCGCTGTGCTTACCCGATCCGCGTGATGCGCGATTCAAATACACATGGGTATCAAGCGACAACCTTAAGGTTGAGCTTGTGCCACATCCGGACTTTGACTACCACGACCGGTATATTCATGTTGCAGTAAAGCCTGTTTCAAGCGCTTTCCAATCATCGCGCGTTGGCCGTATTGAATTCCACGCGTTCTCGCGAGGCGGGATCGGAAAGGGCGAGCTGAATCACTACTCGATAGATGTCCGCTTTCCGCCGGAGTCAACTTCACCGGTTACTAAGGAGTCTCTTGCTTTAGAGAGCTCTGCAGCTTCAGGTGCCTGTATGGCGCCGGCTGACTTCCGTGTGTCGGCAGAACCGCCTCGTTCATCGGAAACCAAGAGCCTAATCCATCCTGGACTTATGCCTGAGCTGCCAGCGCTCTGGGAGCCACCGGTCTCAAACACCCGCGTAAGACTCGGAAGTACGACAGCTCCCGCGCTTTGGGCGCCACAGGATGAGGCGGAGTCAACGCCTTCTGATCGGGTTGAGACACATCCGCGGGCATTATGGTCACCCGATAGAGAGCTCGGCCAATCACAGACCCTCTGGTCACCCGCAGTCGCATCGCGCGCACAGATGATCACAGAGCTATTCGAGGCGAGCAATGCTCACAACGCGCTTCCTGAGACAACACCGGCGCTCTGGCTACCCTAATACCACCGGGCTGATCAAGGTCGGCCCACGCACAACATCCTATCTGGTATAATCCCAAATACAGTATTCCTGTGCTGTTTGAGTAGCCAGGTAGGAGGCGTGTGCGTTTACCCATCTCGGTCCCGCTGGGGCTTGTTTTCATCGTTATGAGTGTGTCCGGTCAACCTGCTCTCGCAGAGGATGGTAACCTGCTACCACCGAAGGTGTCAGAGGGTGTGTTGGTATTGCCGGAAGCTTCGCAGCAGAGCCCATACGCTGCGGACCCTCACGCAGGGAGTAGTGGTGAAGGTGGGGGCGAATGGTTGATGACATTCGTACTGCCGGCATTGGGGGTATCTGATCTGATGCGGGAGCGTGTATTAAGCCGCTCTTCTGATGATTTAGATCAGTGTTACACCCTGGTGTATGTTCAAGCTGAACAGCCCCCCACACAGGTACCAAGCGCCAGTACTATCCACAGTAACCTCAGCGCGTCATTTGCTGATGTGGCACAAGATGAAACCTGGCTTGCCGCGTTTACAGACGCTGCATACGCTGATGAGACGCCAGATACTCTCCCTGATATCAACGGTCAGCTTGCACGGCTGATGCCAACACCAGCCGGCAAGGGGCGGCTGTATACGTCCCGTTTCAACCGTGAAATCGCCTCTGCCTCGCGCACGTTTGGAATTGACTCTGCCCTCATCAGGGCGATTATCCATCAAGAGTCGAATTTTGACCCGAAGGCACGTTCGCATAAAAACGCAGGCGGTCTCATGCAATTAATGCCGGCCACCGCCAGGGACCTGGGTGTACGAAATCGGTTTGATCCGGCTCAGAACATAGCAGGTGGCACAAAATACATTCGTCAGATGCTGGTTCGATACAATGGTAATCTGTCGCTCGCGTTGGCCGCCTACAACGCAGGCCCTGGGAATGTTGATCGGTACAATGGCATTCCTCCCTTCAAGGAAACACAGAAATATGTCCGCCGTGTACAGTCGTTGTATCAGCAGTATGTGGCGGCGGATCGGAGGGTAGCGGCACGATGAAAGCGCCTAAGCATGGTTCCATGCGTTTAAAAGATAAGGTGATTGTAGGCACCTTGTTTGCCACTTCGTTGCTGGTCGGTACCGCGCTGGTGTACAGCCTTAAAGGCGATGATCCATCGTCACTTAGCGAACGTTCCGATTTACCGCCTGTGAGCCTGCAGGAATGGGTAGCGGACGCTGTGGTTGAACCAGCACTGCTCAACGCCTGGGAGCAGGAATTCAGGCGTGGCATTGTGCAGCCCGAAGATTCAACCCAGTGGCTTGCGGCTTGCGTGAACCCGGCTCCACCACCATCCCATGAAATGCATGCCAAGGTCTGGCTAGAACAGCTTTCCGATAGCATTCACACGCAGGAATACTACGTGCCGGGTGATGATGAAAGTGATGATCGTGAGTCTGAGCTTGATCAGCAGCACCGGTTACAGTTTTCTGATGTGCTTCCAGTTCTGCGGGGATCCCTATCTGTAGCCCCGCACTGGCCCCCTATTGCCGGGGATCATTTTGTGATTCGCACGCTGGGTGAGGATGACCGGGTTACGGCGGATACTATCGCTTCAATATCGTGGCAACGTAATGATGAGCAATTGGTGAATGTAGTGCGGATGCCTGACATTCAAGGGGGCTTTTCGCTTTACCAAGAAGATGGAACCCCCTGGCGTCAGGACCTGTTTACTGACCATCCTCTGAAACAGGCCTTTCCGGTGTCCTCAGGGTTTAGCATGGCGCGCAAGCATCCGGTGACAGGACGTGTGCGGCCGCACATGGGTGTTGATTTCATGACGCCGGTTGGGACGCCCGTGGTCGCTCAGGCCAATGGCCGGATCGCGCATGCAGGCCGCACGCGTGGCAATGGTTACTACCTGGTCGTCGAATACCCTGGTGGCATCGAAGCCACGTATCTGCACCTGAAGCGTTTTGCATCGCGTATTGAAACCGGTGCCGCGGTTGCGAAAGGGCAGGTGATTGCACAGACGGGCAATACAGGATTGTCATCAGGGCCGCATCTGCACTATGAGCTCAAAGTGGGTGGAACCAAGGTTGATCCATTGAGCGCGGTGCTGCCTGTTGATTATGCGCTTGCCCCAGTGCTGGAAGGTGAGTTCGAGAATTATCTGGCCGTGCTTCGCCGCGAAGCCCCGGGCAATTCGAATCACTCGACAACGCCAGAGTTGATGGCCGGTCACATGCTCGCGGCAGCTATGGTTTCATCGGCGTTAGCTGATGATGGCTCTGAAGAGAGTGTTGCGGGCTTGCCGTGAAAATGATCCCGGAGGCGGTCATGTAGCCGGTGAAGGCGACTATCAGGGCATTCTGCTCGCCGGGCGAGGACATTGTTTAGCCAGTCGGGTTCAACATCCAGTACGTCTGCTGCTTCTTGGATGCTGGTTCTTTGAGTATGGATCATCAAGTTGATCTGATTGGTGTAAAACCGTTGACGAATCTCTGAGATGTTCGCTGCTATCATGGTGATTGTCAGTTGTATAATATTGGGTTAAATCAATCATACCACAAAGTGGTATTAGCTTTGGCTTCCAATTATTCGCGTTTGGGCAAGGAGTGATGAAGTGTCCTTTGGAGAGCAATTTATCTATTGGGTCGGGTCTATCAATCAGTGGTTGTTCGATCACAGTGATTGGCTAAATGTGCTGGTACCGCTTCTCGGTGTATTACTGATGTTCTACGGGTTGCTGCTTGCCCTGAACGCAATCGAGCCGGTGTTCTCTGAGCGCGGTGATTCGCGCCGCGAAATGCTGCTGATGCTGGGTCTGGGGTGGGTGTGTCTGGGAATTTACCCCATCATTGATAGCGTATTGTTCAGTCTTTCGGGGTTTGGGCCATCCATGGTCGATAAATATATCCCCTGATGGTGATGATATGCATCAAAACTACTGTTCTCGGTAATGCGATGTCACATTTCGGGTGTCATTAAGATGTAAAATGGTTAAATCCAAAATAAGAATTGAGGCCTGTCATGAAACTCAATACCCCTGTGACTCAGAAGGAAGCGCCTGTTGGTCCGGCGGCTAACATTCTCTCAACAACGGACACCAAAGGCGCCATTACCTACATCAACCAGGATTTCGTGGATATCTCAGGATTTACGCCCGAAGAGGTGCTGGGTAAAAACCACAACGTGGTACGACATCCGGATATGCCGCCACAGGCGTTTACCCAGCTTTGGGATGCGGTGCATGGAGGGCATTCCTGGATGGGCATCGTCAAAAACCGTTGCAAGAACGGCGATCACTATTGGGTCGATGCCTACGTGACGCCGATTCTTCAGAACGGGCAGGTCGCCGAATACCAGTCCGTTCGCCGTCAAGCAAGTCCAGAGGCGATCGCACGCGCTGAAAAGTTGTATGCCTGCCTTTTGACCGATCACTCGGCTATGCGCACCAAAACGCCGCGGATGCTGCGTAAAAGTCTCTCAGCTTCCTCGAAGCTTGTTCTTTGCGCCGCTATGCCGGCTGCGGCAGCAGTGGCGGCACATCTGAGTCTTCAGCTGAATCCGCTTGCGTCCGTGGGCGTCTGGCTGGGTGCTGTAGGTGCGGGCCTTTTGGGCTCACTGGTCACGTTGTCACCACTGCTGAAAGCCGTTAAAGCAACGCGCCTGCTCACCGATGATCCTGTTGCCCGTCATGTGTACACCGGTCGCCAGGACGAAGCTGGACAGCTTCAGTTGGCACTGAAGATGTTTCAGGCGGAAAACAGCGGGTTGATTGGTCGCATTGCAAACAGTGCCGAACGCATCAAGTACTGCTCACAATCACTCAGTGATTCCGTTGGCCGTTGCCAAACGGAGATCACCCATCAGTTCGGCGAAACCGATCAGGTGGCAGCCGCAATTAACGAGATGTCTGCCAGCATTACCGAAGTGTCGAATAGTGCTCAGGGTAGCTCTTCTCGCGTTCAAGAGGGTCAGCACACAGTGCATGCAGGTCACGCTGTAGTACGTGAGAATGTGGCCGCCATAGAAGCGCTCGCTGGGGAAATTCAGGATGTGGCCACCGTTGTGAGTAGCGTTAAATCCAGTAGTGAGGCCGTGACGGGAATACTGGATACCATCTCCGGGATTGCTGAGCAGACGAATCTACTAGCCCTCAACGCGGCGATTGAGGCAGCCAGGGCCGGTGAAGCTGGGCGCGGTTTTGCCGTGGTGGCTGATGAAGTACGCCAGTTGGCAACCCGTACCCGAGATGCGACCGAGCAGGTGCACACCCTGATCGGGGATCTGCAGTCGCGCTCTGAGCAGGCGGTAAAGGCGATGCAACAAGGCAAGGAGCGTGCGCAAATCTGCGTTGCACAAGGCGAGGAGGCTGCGACCGCATTGTCAGCGATCGTTAATCTCTTTGACGAGATCAGCCAGATGAACCTGCAGATTGCATCGGCGGTAGATCAGCAGAGCCAGGCAGCGGATGAAATCAACCGCAACATCCTGCTGATCCGCGATGCGTCAGAGGGATCATTGGATTCCATGGAGCATAGCGCCAGCGCAGGTCATTCGTTGCATGGTATGGCATCAGCCTTCAGTCAGTTGGCAGACCAGTTCTGGGCGAAGAAATCTGAAAAATCGTGAGCGCAAGACCGGGGGGGGATTAACCCCTCGTGCACACATGGTGCTGCAGCGCTTCTAGTGCTGAAACTACGCGCTCTGATGCCCGCTCCATCTTATCAAGTTGCTTAATCATCGCGTTGAAGTCTCCGGCAGCGCCTGCCGCCAATGCGTCTCTACCGGCGTCATGAACGTCCTTGTGGGGCTCATCGATTGCTTTGAAGGCGGGGAGGTGCTGATAATGCATTGCGCCGTATCCCTCGAAATACCACTTACCCAATCGGCATTCGCTGTGTGCATTCACCGGAGTCGCGTACTCCTCTCGCTCAATGAGTGAATAGACATTGCTCTTCCAGACCGCATGATCGAGCATCACGGTATCCAAAAAAGAGGCTGTTGCTGTGTCCTGGATCACGGTTTGCATACGCCGTGACTGACCGAGCACTTCACTCACGACGCCCTGTATCTGAGTGGAGGAGGCTGAGATATCACCTGCTCCCGCTTGGCTCTCAGTCACCATGCGGGTGATGTGGCCCGTCTGCGTCATTACATCATCAATCAGTCTTTCGATCGCCGTGCTTGCGTGGTGGGCTTTGCCTGCCAGCTGCCGAACTTCATCAGCCACCACGGCAAAGCCGCGACCGGCTTCACCGGCCCTGGCCGCCTCAATCGCCGCATTCAGCGCCAGCAGGTTGGTTTGGTCGGATATCTCCTGTATGTCGCCGATTAGCTTGCTGATTGCGGTTGTGCTCTTGTCCAGCACGCCGGCGGTCTCGGCGCTCTGATCGGCATGCGTGATCAGGTGGTGTGCACGTCCGTCGAGCGACTCGATCGCGCCGGTTTTCTGACTGAACAGGTCCTGTAACGCATCCAGCGCTGTGCGCTCGTGGGTAAGCCGTTCAGCGTTGGCGGCAAGATTGTTGTGGATCGTGTTGATCATGCCAGCACCGGATAGTTGTGCAGCCATCACTTGAGACATTGCATCACATCGGGCCTGCAATCTTTTGATGAGAGATTCCTTCTCAGAGAGCGCGTCAATCATCTGTTCCCGCTCTTGCTGGTGAGCTGTTGGACGTCAGTTGCCCGTGGTGCTAGTATCTATTTATATGTGGTTTAACTGAATGTGAAAGGTGCCCTCCATGAGCGATCTCACACACCCCGCAACGTCCCCCGCGTTTGAACAGGTTCGATCGCTGGTCGCTTCGCTCCAGCCGTTGGGCTATCTGCAGGATTATGAAAATGACTTGCTGATCCATGATGCCGACATGCTGGACCGCCTGGCCGTGCCCGGGGCACACTTCCTGTATTCGGTGCGCGAAAGCGGCACCGACCTGATGCCGCTTGGCGTGCATGCCATGATTGATATGGCCTCCGAGTCGATCATTGATGATGCTATCCGCAGCGAGGAGTTCGCTTCACGCACCCGTGCACAGGAGGCCCGGCTCTACGAGTTTGCGATGACGGATCCGGTCAATGGTAACCTGCACTACGTGAACCCTGATTTTCTGGTTGAGCGAAATGGTTTCAATTCCATCATGCGCGGGCGTCTGCTTGAAAGTGATGTGGGTGCGTCTTTCCCGATACATTTCCACGGTCAGGATTGGGAACTTACGCGTATCCGCCCACCGAATCCGGTGTCACAGCACCTGCTGACGCACGATCCGTTCAAGCCCATCGAACACCGGATGTTCGAGATTAGCATTGATGAGCATTACCAGGCCCGTATTACGCCGATCAGCGGTAAAGACGCTCACTACAAGCTTAACCTTCCATCAGACTGGGAGGTGCGTCAGGTGAAGACGGGTTCGCCCGACCGCGTGTACGGTGATGATCTGGTTGCCCTGAACAAGGGAGTCGAGGTTGCTCATTTCACTATCACGCCTGGGCCAGATGGCATGGTGATCGAAGGGGTGTTGACGGATGAGACACGGGCAGAGCCTCATCAGGTACCCGCGTTGGTTGAAATGATGATTGCTGAGGCCAACCTGCAGTCACATTCCAATTTCCTGGCGGTGAATGTTGCAGATATGCGCATAGACCAGCAACCCATTGATGAGGTGCTCCATTCCGCGTTACGGGTGATTCACGAGGATCGCGCGTTTCAGGCCCGTTTGCTGGATGAGATTAACCAGTCATTGGCGGATGATCCGCTCGCGCATGTGGAGCCTGCTAATAACCAAACCGCCCGGTTGGGGCTGTAAAGGACGGAAATATGCAGCGTCCGATTTATGTCGATGCGATTCGCTTTCATTTTCTGAACACGATTCTGTTTGATCCAACGCTATCCGGGTGCCAGCCGGCGTCTGATTGCATCAGTGATGATGCCGGTGTTACGCAGTTGGCCGTTAGTATTCCTGTGCCTAAAGGGTATCCGGTGCCGACCGCGCAGTGGGGCGGTCAGCATGTCGATGAAATCATCGATTTTTGGATTGATACCAGCGCACTACCGTTGCTAGGCCAATGTTGCGATTGGTGGGATCAATTACCCCATGGCGAGGCCATTCAAGAGATCGCGGCTGATGCGCAGCGGTATGTTGCCATACGCGCGCAGCTGGTTGCCAGTCCAGATCACGTCCGCGCCAGCGTGAATCCCTACTGCGAGAACGTGACCACGTTTTTCTATGCATCGCCGGTGTGTGATCCCGATATCGAAATGGACAGTGATACGCTGGTGACGGTGCTGAACCGTGAAGCACTGCGCTTGGTAGTTGAGGCGGATCCTCTGGCGAACGCTGCCCAGTCTTCTGCCAGACTAATGAACAAACCACTTGGGTGATGACACCATGAGCGGGACTGATGCGCATGCCCCCCCACGCGCCCAGTGTTAGCATATCCGCCCCTGAATTGAACTGAGAGAGAATCGTTATGCAGCTAATTAATTTGATGTGCCAGGATGCCGAGCAAGACGAAGTGTATCTCGTGCAGTTCGTTTCGGATGTGCGTGATACCGTTGAACAGGATATTCGCTGTGCCGTTGATGATTACATGAGGGCGGATGGCGCTAACCAGGTGCTCGACTGGGAAAATTTCACATGGTATGAAGTGCGCACCCATATTCCTGATGATTATTGGGAATCACAGGGATTTACACCTGTGCATTGCGGCATCTCGGTCACGATCACCGACATTCGTGATGTGGTGGTTGATGAGAATGAAGACCTGGCCGTCGACATTCTTCCCAAGCTTCAGGCGCAGGTCGAAGCAGCGGCCGCCGAAACCGAAGCGAAGGCTATCCGAACTCCTGACGACCTTGTGCAGCGCTTGTTAGCCGCTGGCTACAGCGAAGAGCAGGGGCAAATGGTCGTTGGCTTAATGACCGGTCAAACCGATCCTGAAACCGTCCCGGGTGTCTTGGAGTGGCTCCAACAGTGTTTCAACCCCGAGTGGGTGCGTCGTCTCCACGACACAATGTTGGAGCAGGCGCTGAATCAGGCCCTGGCGATGCACGGTGTTGAGGCCGTACGCAGCGATCGTGTGACACAGAAAGATGATCCGGATATCACGTTCCTTGAGGCAGGGGATACTTACAATCTGACTCTGGTGAAGTATGAGGGCGATTGGTACTGCACATCGTTGGGCGACGTGCTGGAGTCCATTGCCGGTCATCGTGCGATACCGGGCAAAGTGGCCCTGACAGAGCCAGACGTTGATCCGCTGGCGAATGCTGGCGCTGATAGCCAGCCGTCGCTGGGTTGAGGTTCAACGCCATGACGGTTGTCCAATCAATCGATCCGAACCAGCAGATCCCGTTGCATGATGTGGAAGCGGTAAAAGGGAGCGACACAGCTCCGTTAACGCTCGATCAGAAAATTGCGCGGGTGAAGTCGGTCTACCGTGATCTGGTGCTGCAGGGCAAGCGCGCCCTGTGCGCCTTTTCCGGCGGCAAGGACAGCTCTGTCATGGCAAATCTGATGATCGACACGCTGCTTGAAATGAAAAAAGCCGGCGAGTTGGACGGCATATCGGGTGATGGCCCTCGCCTGGTGGTCACGCATTCTGACACCCGCCTTGAAAACCCTGTTGTGAACCAGTTTGCGCGCAGCGAGTGCCGCAAGATGCAGGCGTTTTTCGAGGCGCATGACCTGCCGGCACGGGTGGATATCATTCAGCCGGGGATGTCGAATAACTACCTTGTGGGCCTTATTGGCGGGCGACTGGTCGCCACCCTTCCGGGGATGACGTCAAACTGCTCGATGATGATGAAAGTTCGCCCTATCACCAGTCACAAGCAGGCTATCTTCAAAGCGTATGGAAAGGACGAAGTGTTTACGGCGGTGGCGACGCGCCGCGACGAGTCCTCGGCCCGTAGTGGGAATATGGAAGACCGGGGCGACAGTGAACTGACACCGGTGCTGAACGCGCAGGGACAGTACATCTGGAGCCCGGTGGCGGACTTCACGCTGGATGATGTGTTCATGCACATCGCAGAAGTCCGTAACGGCATTGGCCAGACCTACAGCGATTTTACCGATCTCATTGAGCACTACCGCGACCTCAACGCGGGTGAATGCATGGTGAACGTCTACGCCGCGGGTAAGCCTTCCCAAAGTGGGTGTGGTGGGAGAAGTGGCTGCCATATTTGCCACAAGATTTCTCGAGATCATTCGCTGGAGAATATGGTCAAAGAAGATCGCTTTGCCTGGATGAAGCCCCTCAGTGATTTTCGAAACTACATTGGGTACCACCATTGGAATCCTGATAAACGCCGCTGGCTCGCACGTTCCGTGAATGCGGATGGTACGATTGATCTCAACCCCAGCAGTTACAGCGCGGCGCATACGGAAGATTTGCTGCGTTTTGCACTGACTATTCAGCGCCGGGAGTATGAAGCGGCCTATGACGGTGGGTTTGAACCCCGTTTTACGCTGCTGCGTGAGGCGGATGTGATTGCCATTGAGCTTCTGTGGAGTCGATACGGATTTCACGAGCCGGCCAAGGCGCTGTCGATCTGGGACGAGGTAATGAACCGTGGTCTCAATTTTGTTGTGCCTGAGCTGAACCCTGAAGCGTCACCTTACTCACGGGCGGACATTCGTATATCCGGCGATAAAACGCTTCCGTTTGCAGATGATGAGTTTGACCGTGCGTTCAATGGATTTCGTGATCTGGATGCGGCGACCGCCGGCGTTGAACGCACGGTGGTGAAGAAGAGCGGCAAAGTGTTTGCGCAGGCGGAAGTGGGCGGTGCCTTCGATGTGGACGAAGAAGCGGCTGAGTTGTTTATGGGTATAGAGCTTCACCGCACTCTGGATATGGCCAAAACAGCCAATGCGACGGCTATCTACCACAAGCTGATCCGCATGGGTGTCGTCACGCTCAAATCGGGATCAGAGGCCGAGCAGAATCGGATATTGGCGATCAGTAACCAGATA
Source organism: Marinobacterium sp. BA1 (assembly GCF_041155135.1). NCBI lineage: Bacteria > Pseudomonadati > Pseudomonadota > Gammaproteobacteria > Oceanospirillales > Oceanospirillaceae > Marinobacterium > Marinobacterium sp. BA1. Next base: position 40,303 of record NZ_BAAFHC010000002.1, on the reverse strand, counting down.
GAACGGGTGGGTCTTGCGGGACTGGAAACCAATCCCAATGCGTTACGCAGTGCATTGGTGCGCTATCACCGCAAAGCGAATGCCGAGGATGTCAAAGCAGATCCTAAACCGCCCGAAACAATCGGGTATGAGCCGCTTAAGGCCGCAGTTGCAACGAGCATCACCGACTACGCAGGGGAATGTGTTTCCCTGCCGTCAGGAGCGCTATCGAGTGTGGTACCGTCACAGGACTACCGCAACGAGCGCCGGGCGCACGCGACGGTGAAGCGCATGCATGAATGGTTGGTGGATAACGCCATCAGCGAGGCCTGCGAGCGTGGCGAGCATGCTCACGCGCAACAGATGGTTGCGACCTATGACCCGCGCACGCTGTCGCCCGAGGACGTAGCAACGCTGTGGGAATATGCGCTGGATGAAAGCGCGCCGCGCGAACTGAGCGAACCGGATTATTGGCATGAATTGCGCGTGCATGAACCCGAGCGGAATCAACCGAGTGAGGTGGATCTGCTGGCGCCGCAGATGCCGCAAACGTCATTGAGACTGAATGCTTAACGAAGAGGCTCTTATACATGCTGCACATTGATATTCAATCACATGTCACACCGGCGGCTGAGCAGGATGAAGCGCTGTTCACCGGTGCGATTGAAGGGGCTATTCGATGCAACCGCGTTTTGCCATCGTTGAGCGCGATGGACATTCCCTATATGGCCGTTGGATTACATCGTATACGAGTGTTTGGCTCTGAGAGGGAAATCACCTCTCGGGCATTTGTGGAGGCTATTCACTCAGCGCTGGCGGACGATACGCGTCATTACAGTGGATGGATTCAAGACCTCCAGGTCATTGCCGTACCGGACGACTGGATGCGCATCGCTCGCCACAATGCCGAACGTGTACCACTAGAACAACGCACAGTGCAGGCCGTTGCCGATATGGGAGATCTGGCGCTGATCAATCAGTTCGTAATGGCGCACCCCGCTTTGGATAAAGAGATGATGCTGAATGTGGCCCTGGCATCACCGTCATTCGCAGACAAAGAAGTGCAGTTGAGAACCCATATGGCAACCGTGTTTGGTGTTGATCCGATCGGCGCCTTCAATGCGGGCTTACAGGCATTCATCGAGTCTGACAAAACGGCACACCGTCCTGAGTTCGGCATGATGTCGATCCTCCAGTTGAACCGTGATAACACAGCGCTATTTGAGGCTGCGCGTGATTTTTTGAAGGATCAGCGCGGACGTTTGAGTGAGGATCAGCAGTACATGCTGTACGTGATCTATGAGATGGGCGGCGAACGGGTACCGGACCTGCTTGAAGAGGTGCTGTGCCCGGAGCAAGAGACGTATCCCAATCATGCGCTACACCTGCGCGATATCTACACCCGCTGTGCGCATTTGAACGATGAGCAAAAGGATCGCATACGGGAGAGTGTTGCGCGTACGACGCCTGACTTGTTGGATCAGGTGGGCGGACCGTTGTTGGACCCAATGGCGCTAGGCACGGCCAGCGAGCCTAAAGGGCCCTCACAGGCCTAAAAGAAACGCATCAACAGGAGATGCATCATGGAAACCAAACACTTCACGCTTGACGATTATGCTGCCTCAGCACCGGCAGCCATGCAGGACACCATTATTGCGCGAATGGAAGGTGCTCTCCGTGTGCAGATGCATGTTGTACCGGGTAACGGCATCCCGCCATTGCCGGTGGAACGCACGCTTGGCTTGAATGGGCCGCGTACACTGATGGTGTATGGAACGCACGCCGATATGCACTCACCGTTGGTCTCCAGTGCGTGCTACCGGGCCACGGGACAGTCAACGCCTTGGTCTGAAGCCGCCTATGATCGCTTTCAATACCTGGTGGTACCCGATGCATGGATCTCCGAGGCCCGCCAGCGTGCCCAGATCCCACTCAACCAGCGCTCATCGGATGAGGTGGTGGGCATGGGGCGTGTGGACCTGTTGATTGAGTATGCCTGCCAACTGCAGCCGAGTAACCGTGAGGCACTGTTGGTAGAGGCATTGCGCCATCCAATTTTTGATGGGCGGCATGAAGCGATTCGTTTCGAGTTGGCCGTTAAGACCGGTACAGACATTCCGGGCGCACTGGAAGCGCTGGTGTCGTCAGTGCAGGGAGCGGATCGTGGGCCTACGCCGGATGTGGCGATTATGCAGTTGCTGGTGGCCCATCCTAACGATTCCTTTGTGGTCAGGCATGTGCATCAGTTCCTGAAGGATCATGAGGCATCCCTGCCCCCACATATGCAGTATCTGCCGTATGAGGTTTTCAAAGCTGCAGGGGAGCAGCATCCTGAACTGATTGACTGTGTGGTGAACCCGCATCAGGAACAGCATGCCAATCATATGTACCGCTGCCATGAATTGGTCATGGAGTGTGAGTGGCTGTCTGAGGCTCAGGTTGATCATCTTCTTGAAAGCGTGGTGAATGCGGATCCGACCATGGCCGAGGTGTTGGACGAGGTGGGTCTTGGCTCGGGACGTCCGACCGAGCTGGGCACCAGTGGCGGCCGTTCGTCTTCAATGAGCATGGGGTAACGCATATGTTTGATCCGAATTTTCACAGATGGCCGGACGCGCAGCGTATGCAAGGCTGCATACAAGCCTCCTGGGTGCGTACGCTGCAGTCTCAGGCCCGCTTTGCACACATAGGCGTTGATCTGTTGTTTGGTCATGTCGACCCACAGCGTGCATCTGAAGCGCTTCAGCGCGCATCAGATGTGTGGTGGCAAACGTTGCTGTGTCAGGCAGAACTTGTGAAGCAATTATCGAATAGCGACGAGGAGTCATCCCATGAATGAAAAAGAGCTGCGTATTGCGCGTGCGGAGACCATTCTTGAGCAACTGGGTGGTCGCGGCTTCAGAGCCATGTGCGGCGTAAAGCACCCCGTTGCGATCGATGATGGCATCCAATTTCAGATCGGTCGCGGTGCGAAGAACAACATCACCCATGTGGTGGTGCGTCTGGATCCCTCGGATACGTACAACATTGAATTCGGCAAGATGGGCCGACAGAAAAACGAGTACGGCGGGTTTACTCCCGTTTGGCGGGTCGTTGAAACTCGGCAGGGCGTGTACGGCGACCAGCTCCCAGAAGTTTTTTCTGATGTCACAGGGTACGAAACCCGTATGCCCCGCGTGCATGTGGGCCCGCAGTCCGATTCGGCTGAGGCAGGCGGGGGCCATGATCCGCTGTCGCCTGCGCCTTCAACAGCCAAAACAACCCTGTTTCCCGAGTGAGGTGTGATGTGAGTATGTCCGCGCGTGAACAAGCGTTCCTGCAAATTGTAGGCGATGTTGTCCTGTCTGATCTGTCGAATTCACGACTCGATGCGAGCCGCCTATCCCCAGATCAGTTCTCAGACCCCGATGAATTGCGCATCCGGTTGCCCGAATGCGATCTGGGTGAGATGGATGAAGATGAGTTGTGCGAGGCGTTAAGCCACGCGTCTCACAGCATGCTGCAGGCTTTTAATGCCGGTGGTCAGCCAGAGGGCGTCACCGAGGCGCTGGGGCGCTGGCTGCGTGAGGGGGCGGGGTACTCTGAAGACGAAGTGAAATCAGCCTTGTTTGAGGTGAAGCAAACCGTTTCGCGTGCGTGTGAAGACGATATCCCGGTGCGACTGATCCTGCCTCTAAAAACCACCAACGACTACTTTTATGAAGGTGTAGTTGAAGTCATGGATATGGCCAGCATTCGTAATGAGTTTCATCGACTGGCCAAGATCAGCAAGGATTTGGATGTCGATGAAGTAGTCCATGGTTGCGCGGGTGTGGCGTGCTTTACAGTCCTTGGGAGCGGTTTGGATGATGAGACCGCCGATCTAGACCCTGCACAGCTAAGAGTATTCTCAAACGGCGATTTGGCACACCTCAGGTCGGAATTCACGCACGGCCAAGACGTCGTGCGAAGCGAGTCCTTTAGCCTCATACAGCTTTGGACGATGCTCGACTATGCGAAGTCGTCTGGGGTGAGTACGATTTATCTCAAAGACGAAGGCGAGAGCGTGTTCCGTTTTTGTCACGAAACAGTTAAGACGAAGGCCGAACAGAGTGTCGACCCGTTGATGGCTGCGGATGCTCGTGCGGCTGGACCGGAGCTGTCGTAGGTTCTTGTCTTGTGTAACCGCACTATCGATGCAAATGCTCAACACTTAATCGGAGAAATCAGATGTTGATTCTAACGCGTGCAGTGGGTGAAACCGTCCGTTTAGGTCCTGATCTAAAGATGACGGTTCTGGCGGGAAAGGGCAACGAAGTCCGCCTGGCATTTGAGACCGAAGCGGGTGATGTGGTTGAAGTTATTGATGGTGCGGTTACGTTTGTGGGCAATGTTGCGGATGAGCAGACTGCTCGAAATGTGATTGTGGTTGCTTGAAAAACGATCTGCTTAAGGTCGCCCCTATCCCCGCGCCTTTCCCTGCGCTATGATGAAAGGTGTAGAGATAAATGGAGTAGGCTGGCATGAGCAGTGCACTTACAGTATCCAAAGGCATGAAGACACTCAGGCGTTGCGGCAACATCGGTGTATATACCAGCGCCGATTTTGCTTACATGCTCGGTCGTCCCCGAGACAAGGCGCTCCAGAATATCGTGAGTCGCTTGAGTCGCCAGGGCGTCATTGCTCGGATTGCGCGTGATCTGTACTACGATCCTGTGGATCCTCCCACCTGTACGTATCTGTTAGAGCGCATTGCGGCACGTATTCACCGGTGGCATTGCGTGTATACCTCGCTTGAGTATGAGTTGAGCCGCGCTGGCGTCATCTCACAGGTGATGATGCAGTGGATTACTGTGATGACCAGCGGGCGAAGTGGGGTATTCGAAACACCGTTCGGTACCATTGAGTTCACGCATACCGAGCGCGATGTGAACCAGATTGCGGATCAACTGTATTGGGATTCGGCGGCGGGTATCTTTCGGGCCCGACCAGCAAGGGCGCTGGCGGATTTGAGACGGGTCGGACGAAATCTGCATATGATTGAAGAGGCTGAATATGATGCTGCTTGAGCAGATTCGATCCGACATTATTCGCCAGGATGAAAATCTGTTGGGGCTGGATGATGTTGTAGAAAAAGAGATACTCCAGCACGATGTTTTAGCGTTGATGTATGAGCAAGGCTACCTGCAACATCTTGTGTTCATTGGTGGGACAGCATTGCGCTTGTGCTATGGATCCAATCGGCTATCTGAAGATTTGGATTTCGCCGCGTCGTCACAGTTCAGCCCTGACGATCTAGATGGTTTTGCGGAATCACTACAGCACGCCATCGAAGAAAAATATCATGTCAGTGTTAACGTGCGCCAAGCTCAGAATAAACTTTCAGACACAAGCGTGTGGAAAATAACTGTCATCAAAAATGCGTCACGACCGGACATTCCTGCAAAAAAAATGCACATCGATATCACTTCAGTCTGCTCCATAGATAACATTCCAAAACCGATTACCGATCATCATGGGATTTCGAGTCAGATATCAGGCAGGCTGATAAACGTCCTGTCACTAAAAGAAGCGCTGGTTGACAAGATAATAGCTTTTGCATACAGATCAAGAAGAATAAAGCCGAGAGATATCTGGGATATTGCGTGGCTGAAGCAAAAAGGCGTGGATATTAGTTTTAGTCTCTTAAAGAAAAAGCTTTCACTCCGAGAAAAGTCAGTGAGTGGTTTTTGCACCGCATTGAAGCGTCAGGTTCACTCTCTGGAGTCGGAAGAGGCGTTCCTTGATTTCACAAGCGAAATGTCGCGCTTTCTTCCAAAAAACGTGAAAGAAAGGACGCTGGGCAACGATAAGTTTTGGCCTTATGTGAAGCGCACAGTCATTGATGAGGTGGATCAGGTCACCGATGCCTTATCGGACCCGTTGAAGGCTACAAAAAAGAAAAACCATCAGATGAGTATGTAAGTATGCCAATCACACTGATCACGATGTACGAGAAGAATCCCAAAACCGGAAAAGATGAACTGATTGTTTCTCATGGTTTAGACGATTTCATGCGCGTGGTTATTCTCCCAACGGAGCACCCGGCGTCCCTTGGGGCAGTTTTTGATGATGATATTCGGGAGTGGATACTCCCCGAATCCGCAATTGGCTCAAAACCCTTCCCGACGGCATCAGCAGCAACGAGCCCCAGTAGTGATCAGGTGGTACCCTGTAACGGGAATCTCCTTCCTGATTCACCCTCATGCGCTAAAGCGGGGGAGGAGGTTAATGGTTTAGAAGATCCGCTTAGTGAAACTACGAAGTGCCACAAAAAGGATATTCTAGATTGGTCAGGTGTTTAATAACTAGAGGGCCAGTATCATGAGTAATCCTCGTGTGAAGCGTGAACGAGCCAAGACTAAAGATCATCGGCAGTCGCCAGCCTTGGATTTGCCTATTCGTAGTAAGAGCAAAAAGAACAAGCCTGTAGCCGTCTACTATCGGTGGATTAAACCATTATTCGATGACATGGACGATTGGTACTTGCTAGGACGTTATCGTTCAGCCGAAGAGGCTGAAGAGGCTATAAAGAACGAAGAACGTAAATATCCAAAGACGTTTGCATTCGATATCAAAAAAACGCGAAAGAAACGATAGGGAAAAGATAAATTATGCAGCTGATGAATGTAAGCATAAATGTAGCGTTTTCTGTTCTGGATGAATCTGGGCAAAATAGGACCCTTGCAGACAGTTTTTATGCCAGGGTCGACTTAAATCGGTGGCTCAGCGAATCCAATCAGGAGGTCCGCGATTACTGCGAACGTGAAGCGAAACACGGTTGGTTGAAGGACAAAACCTTATTATCGAGTATCCTGACAAACGTGCTCGCGCATACATCGGATGGACGTCATGTAAAACTCATGAAAGACGGGTATCCCGACTGGTCAGCTGCTCAGGGGGTCTCAAATGAGCCTGCGCTGACACAGCAGGATTTGGAGCTGTTGTCCTCCACGCATGAGGATTGCGCGATTCATAATCCGTTCCTGAGCGAATGCGGACGTTTTGCGTGCACACCCGACATTTATGGCTTTACCCAACGAGGTGACGGCGCTTGGTTCAAATTGGATGCTGAGAATGAGCGTGAGCTTGTGTACACCAGTGCAATCGAAGGTAAAGCCGTGACCGCCGAGAATGCATGGGTGACGTGCTACCAGGAGGGGCAGGCCGTTGCATCCGCATCACTGGAGCGTGTGCGCGGCGCGTTTGATATGGTCGCTCAGGGTATCGATCCGTTGGCACCGGGCCCAACGAAAGCTATGGAGTTGGGAGGTTGAGGAAATTGCGCGGCGTAGCACTGCGACGGCCGGTCCCAGTGCGCAACGGCCGTAGGCAGCAATAGAACGTAACCCCCCGCCTTCGGGGCGAGGATTTACGCGGGGTTTTGCTTATACCGCTGGCGAGCGGTCAGGGATGTGTACTCGGCTTTCTCCGCGCTGTAGCCGCTTAAACTGTTAAGCCACTCGCGCAGGTCATCCAATTCAGTTTCACTCACTGATTTCCACCAATGTTTCGGGTGGTTGGTACTTCCATCATCCCAAGTGAAGTCTGTATTTTTTAACGAGTCTTTGATCTCGAACGGTGCTCCAAAGGCACGCACGACACACGTTAATCGGATGCTTGCCGCCAGCGCGTCATCCAGAGCGCTGGGGTTTTCTGCGAGCAACCACAGCACGGCTAAGCAGTCAGTGGTAGCCCTATGGCCGTGATAGAAATAGCCTGTGTTCAGCAGCAGGTATTCGAGCTTATTACTCTCAAATCCCCGGGCTTTCCAGTCGATATCCTTGATGCTGCAAACCCAGCGACAGTGCTCAACACCCTTGAAGCGATTTTCGACAAAGGGCCGGTCGAACCCTGCATGATGAGCTATCACCAGCGGGTCGCCGTCCACGAGCAATGAGTGTACCCGATCATCGTCAAACGAACAGCCTTCCACATCCTCATTAGTGATGCCGGTGATGGCGGTTATATCGGCCGGGATCGGCGCGATTGTGGGTGACTCCAGTCCTGAGTAGATGTCATCGATTGAAGTGACAACGCCATGCGAGGGTGAATACGAGCAGCGCACGATGCCGATTTCGATCATCTCATTAGCGGCAGCATCGAAACCGGTCGTTTCGGTATCCAATATAACCAATGAGACTTCGTCACCTGCAATTTCATTCAAACACACCGGGAGTCCGATACGTGGGTTTTCAATGATTGAACAAAAGGGTACTCGCTCCAGCAAGCGAAAATCCTTCGGTCTTCTTTCTATTTCGTGCATTCGATACAGCGGAAAGGGCACATCGCGCATAGGATATCCTTTTGCAAAAGAGGGGTGTATGGAACCTCATGGAATATTATATATGGTATCATTAAATCATGAGTACGGTACGAGGTGGGGAGTGATCTTGCTAAGAACCTATATCCGATTACCTCAGTCAGTCGTGGTGGAGTCCCCATCTTGTGCTGTGCTCAAATTCAATAACCAGAGGTAACACAATGGACAAAAACTTGCAGGGTGTAGTCGCCACGGCGGGCTCTACTTACGATCCCTTCCATGGCAATAAAGAGGGTGCTCAAGCGCAGGACCGTAAGCCGATCTCCGACAGTATTGCACATGCGAACGCCATTGGTCTTGGTGGTAACAAAGATACTCAGCCACCCCCAAAGCAGGAATCGATGGCGTCTGATGAGCGTGTGCTTGATTCAATTGTTGGAGCTTCCGCTCAGGCCGAAAGTGTAACAGCGCGTGGCATTCCAGAGGTGAAGCCAGAGGTGGTTGCCGCACCTGGTTCCCCGGCATCACAAAAGGCGACTCAGCCCGCGGTGGCCGCAGGTGAGAGTTCACCAGCGAAAGAACAGCGTGTGAGTGATCGCATGCGCCAGATCAAGAAGGACGTCTTCGTTGATGTGTTCGATGTTATTCGTGCCTTTGGGGTGACGTGTCCAGCTCAGATGGCGGTGATATCCGACCTGCTTATGGCTGCTCCAAAAGATCTGGAAGATCGTTACCTGATGCTGCTGGAGTCGCAAGACAACCTGGAACGTGCAATTGAGTTGATGGGTGATGAAATGGGTATTCAGGCTTCGCTGAAGTGACCCGCTATTGACCACGGCAGGCCCTGTTTGTCGTGGTCAATAATCGAAACGGGCGCGTGGGTGAATCGATAGCATGTTACGAACACCGTGTTTCCAGTTGTCGCAGTAAAGCTTGACTTGTTCGTAGAACTTACTCATGTCAGGTGTTTTAACAATATAACCAGATGCGCCGGCCTTCACGCTCTCGATGATGTCATTTTCGTCATCGGATGAGGAAAGGACCACAACAGGTATGTCCTTGAGGTAGTCGATCTCCTTCATGAGGCAGAGGAATCGTCGACCGCTCATCCGTGGCATGTTGAGATCCAGGAAGATGAGATCGGGTCGGGGTTCATCCTCATAGCCTGACTCATTGTTCAGGAATGCCAGAGCTGCGATACCGTTTTGCGCACACTTGATTTCGATGTTGTCTTTTCCGCTGGCTTCAATGATAGCGTCCTCGATGAGTTCGAGATCGATGTCGGAATCGTCAACCAGTAGAAATACGGGCTTTGATATCTGAGTGATGCTCATAAGCGTGTTTTCTCGGGTATGTGTAACACTTGGCACCTGATTAGGGCGTGATTCCCTAACTATTGTGTACATTTGTACCCGAATGTGAAGTGATTTGTTACTGTATATTTAAACATTGCTTTTAAACTCGCTATATTAAACAGTAACTTGGCTTGAGTGAATCGTGCCATACATGAATAGTATTGTTTATCACATGGTTTTGCTGGTGTTATTGTTGGTCAATCTGCGTGCTTTTGGTGCTGAATACACGGCTCAGATTGGTCCGCCGGTGCTTGATCAACTGATGACCCTCAAGCAGCGTTATTGGTTCGATGCCGCTAAAGCCGAACATCTGGGTGAATGGGACGTTATGCTTGATACCACGTCTCGGTGGCATCGCATGCGACCCAACGACATAGAACTCTGGGTCTACCGTGCAAGGGCTTTCACGGGACTTGAGCGTTATCAGGAAGCTGAATCGGCGTACCAGCGTGTGTTGGAGCGTTACCCAAATGAAGATTTTCTTTACTTCGCACTGGCCGAGTTGTCGCTGAGACAGGGGCGTGCGGAGCAGGCGTGTGATCACATTGCTACGGCCTTAAGCATACATCCAGGCTATGCGGACGCATTGGCCTTTCAAGAATTGAACTGCGAAGTCAGTCAGGAACAGGCAGCGGAAAGGGGTTTTGCTTATGAAAATACATCGGATTGATCCACGTATCTACAGCGGTATTCATTGCCCGTTTACAGGTGTGACAATTGACTTTGAAGTGATTGAGTCTGGCGACCAGTTGATACCCGAGGGGTCTATTGTGGTCGGCGTGATTGACTGTCGGGGCGATACCCCTGAGAGCCCTGAAACACGTTCTGACTGGTTTGATACACGATGGCGCGATCTCTTTGAAGAGGCAGTTGAATCGGGCCAAGGGGTTGATTGTGAGGCGCTGATAAAGGCTTTCGACTTTCCCGATGGATTGGCAATCAAACTCGCGTATCCCGAAAGTGCTCCGGTCGAGACCTTCATCGTAGTGCGCTCAAGTGCGTGGAATGAGGGCTATCTGTTGTACGCAGATGCTCAAGAGACACCTGCGCGTCCGTTTGGATGAAACCTGAGTGTGAAAATTTTCACACTCACAATATGAGAACAGAGGAACGTGTATGCATCACGTGAAAGCATTGGTAGGCTGGATTTTGGTTGCGCTAAGCGCGTATATGGTTTTCGATGGTGCGATCGTCTATTCGCAGACATCAGAGGGCGTTCGGGTACTGGAAGTGACACTCCTTGTCACTTTGGTGAATCAGTTGGCTTCTATCAAAATGTGGCTGGGGTTGCTGGCTATTTGGATGGTGTTGCCGGGGCCTCCGGCGATTAAATGCTCCGGTGGGTCGGATGTGAAAGCTGGAGGGGGCCAGCAGTAGCGCAACGAAGAGCATCGAGACAAAAGGGACTGGCCAGCACGATTGATGCTTTCACATAGGGCCGTAGATGAGTCATACAAAAGAAGGAGGGTATTAACACCCTCCTTCTTTTGGTTTCGATTGAGATTATCGAACGACAGCCCCCGTGTTCAGGGGAAGTGAGCATCTTCATCGAGTATGCTATCTATTACATTTCGACAGCCCCCGTAGGGGGAGTGCTCCATGTGCACATTGATTGTAGTCGAGGCAAGCTGGTAGCCCCTGCACGCAGGGGAAACACGCGTTGATGTACTGCTCTTTAACTTGTGCTGCCCGTCAGCCCCTGCACGCAGGGGAAACACCGAGCGCTGGCGGGTCTCACTGATATGTCTTCACCGTCAGCCCCTGCACGCAGGGGAAACACGAGATCAAAGGATTTCAAATACTGGTCATACTCCGTCAGCCCCTGCACGCAGGGGAAACACGTTTAAACGCCTGTGGAATTGAGCTGTGTCGCACCGTCAGCCCCTGCACGCAGGGGAAACACCCTAACACTAACATGTTGTTTTGACTTTTAAATTTCAACGACCCAACATCTACCAAACCAAACCCACCAAAATACATGGGATCGTGTAGTAGGGTCTTACCCGGCAGCCCCTCGCATAGGGCGAGGGGATTATGAGTTACGTGCATAATGCACTTTAAGCTTCAGGGTACTTTACACCGCACGCTTGAAATTAAACTCAGGCAGTGAGTCGTTGAAGGCAGTCACAGCGTCCTTCAGCACCGGGCCCTCAAGAATAAAGCCATCCGGGGTGATAGCCACCGTTCCGACCTCAACCGGCGCACAGGCATCCTCTGGCCAGGTTGTGACGACCCATTCTGCGCTGATGGCACCACAGTTGTGCGCTTTATGGCCGCCAAGCTGAGCGTCACGGGCGAATTCACGCAAGGCCAATAGCAACATGCCCAGCTCTGACTCAGTGGCGCTACGAAGCGCCATGCGGTGGTTCAGCACAGCACCGGCACTGAAGGCCTCAAATGGATCCAAGGGGCGTCGGATACTTTCTACAGGGCCGGATTTGTCCTGTTTGCGCAGCTTGATCTGTTCTTCAAGCACGGCAATGCGGGCGTTGCCAGCCTCTCGCTCGTCTTTTGATGCACCGCGCAGGGTCTTCTTAAGGGAGGCGATCTCTTTCTTGATTTCAGACACATCACCGGCAGCTGCAGTTTGCTCAAGCAAAATTTGCTCCAGGCGATCGGTATCTTCTTGGGTCAGTTCGTCAAGGAGGTTGGTGTCACGCTCAAACATCACGCCGCGCGCACCGCCACCGAACATGCCCCAGCAGGTCTCGTATCCAGCAGGAAGGCCATGGCCTACTGCCAGGTGCGATTCCAGCCCCCAGCGGCCAAATACGGATAGCATGGGGTTGTCAGCTCGCAGAGAAGCGTAAAGGTCTGTTACGCCGGCAGTTTTGTCCAAATCAATCTGCTTGGCGCTGTCGACGCCCTGTGCAAGCATGAAGTGATCATCCAGCCCGAAAGGGAACTCTTCCCCCGAATGTTTTTTAACAGCACGCAGTACCACGCGGTGAGCCGCATTGCGCAGAGCGCCACGTATGGAACTGGCCGGGAAGAAAGGCTTCTCGGTATCCAGTGCCGGTCCGTTGCGCGGCAGGCGGTGGCCGCGTGCGCCCTGAGCGGCTTCCTTGATGGAAACAGTCAGCGGCTCCAGACAGGTAATAGAACCGGCAAATTTATAGGTCTGTTTGTGTGCAGTCATTTCGATTCTCCCGTCAGCCTCACGCTGACATTGCTTCAGTATTGGTGATGATTCGAACGCGCTCTGGCGCGATAACAGGAACTTTCTCGCCCTGGTAGTAGGGCGGGCACAAACGGTTGTGGGTGTTGAGCCCGGTGGCGTCGAGCGCTTGTGCCATGGCTACAGGCAGGCAGCGATTGGCTTGGCCGTCGGGCAAGACCAGGCTGATATCCGAATCCAGCGGAACCAGCTCAATATCGCCAATGGCACCGGCATTGGCGTTGTCCGCGTCATAGCCAATGCCCATCAGGTAGTGTGATAACAGGTCGTGTATCCGTGGACCCTCCCCATGTCCTTCGAAGACCACAAACGGAGCCGCAAAGGCGTCGCGCTCTGTCAGACGGTTCTTGTAGGGGCCGCCTGCGGTTTGAACGGCGGGATAGGGGGACGCGGCCCGTTTGCCGAACGGAGCGTAGAACTCTGATTTAAGTTTGTGACGTGCCATGGAATCGGATCGCACGTATTTTGCCACGCTGACGGTGCGTGACAAATCACGACCATTCTCGTACGCGGCACTGACGCCGAAGCGCATACTGCTGGCGTGGTAAACGCCTTCATTGTGGAGCGTCAGTAGCGTGTCGAGATGCGCCAGCCGCTCTGTGTAGTCAGCATTCGGCAGGTGCGCTTCGAGTACGCTGTACAAAACACCGTCCAGGGACGGTGCAAAGTCGGTCAGTACAACCGGCGATCGCAACTGCATAATCAGTCGGAACGGACGGTGTAGCCTGTCAGAGGCGCTTACCATAAGGTGATCTCCTCGAGCGCTGCGGCGCCCTGTAGTACCGTTGCATGTTTGTAGTCCGGGATGAAGCGTTTTGGGATCGCCGCCCGTAATGCGCTGTGTGAAACCCCGATCTGGTCGTAGAGCGGGAAGCGACGATCCAGCAGATGGAAGGTCACCGCATCATCAGGGTGGCGAATGCCGCGGCCGAGCGATTGCTTGGTAATTCGAATTGCGGCATTAAGGTTGAGCATGTAACGCGTGGACTTTACGAAGCTCTCAGGGTTGCTGATGCTTGGGTGTGTTGCGCGGATGTAGCTGGCCAGTTCCCGCTCATACAGCTCATCTCGCGGCTGGAACGGGATGCGGGTCAGTACCACATGTTGCAGGTACTGCCCCCCATCAATTCCTCGCATATCCAAGCCAACTTTACCCGCTGCCGTGATCAGCACGCGCTCGTGACTCGCATGGTGTCGGTTTACCACAGCTGTTAAACGTTCGCCGAACAGATGCAATGTCCCTTCACCCAATGCTGCATGCAGCAAGCGGGACTCCTGATGGCTGCCGGTCAGAACCAATACGGGGCCCAGAAGGTGTTTGATATGTTCAGCTGCCGCGGCGATCCATCGCGGGTTGATATCGATCTCATCACCGTACAGAAAGGGGGCGGGGTAATCGGGCCCTGCGAGGGTAATCATCATCTTGCCGAAATGTGTCGGCGAGAACTGGGCGAGAATACCGGTATGGCCCGGGCTGATGCCGAGGTCTCTACGGATCCACTGAGTGCCCTTGTCGATATCATCGAACGTTGATAAGGTGCCGGAGGTCAGCATGCTGGAAGCGTAATGATCCGTGACATAGCGTTCGAATACACGCGGTAGAAACGGGTTGATGAACACGACAGCCGGTTCATGGCGTATGGGTGAAACACCGACGCCCATGCGGTTTAATGTCATGCCCAGCATGTGCTCAATGTTGGCTTTTAGGTGTTGGGCCTCGTCCTCGACATACCCCCGCAGCGCATTGATCAGACCACGTAAATGATCGCGCACCGATGACTGAATGGATTCGGAAGTGATGAAGGTTCGGCCTTGCGCCATCGGTCGAATAGCCTCAATGATGGCATCCACTTTGGCGATCAACGGGGGCTTGGCGAATGAGCGAAGATCATGGCGAAGTTCAAGCAAATTGAGCCGCGTCTGCTGTCGCTCGATCAGCATGCTATGCAGCAGGTCAGCCTCATCGACGATAAGGTACGTTTCCTTCGCCGCGTGCTGGCCGTTGAATAACATACCACCGCCGAGTAACAGGTCATTCACCAACATGGCGTGACTGCAGACAAGAATATCGGCTTCCAGTGCTTCACGCTTGCTAGCGTCGTATGATTCGTCACGGGCGTAGCTGGTTTGGCAAATGCGATCGGCTGTAAGTCCTGGCGGGAGGTCGCCGTACTCATGCACGAACAGATCAATGGCGTCATCCCAGCCCCTCAGTGCTTCAATACGCGCGTGATGTTCGGCCACTTGCTTTTCACTGAGCTCGCTCAGTGCAAACTCAAGGCGAGCAGACGAGATGAAGTTTTGTCGGCCCAATAGCAAGGCATGGCTGGCGTAACTGCCTGTGTGGCGACCGACGATATCGATCGCCAATGGCAGATCTTTCTGGTCCAGTTGGCGCAGCAGAGCTATGGTGTTGGAACAGATGATCACACGAGCACCCGGTCGCTCGGCTAATTTCATGGCGGCAGGCACGCAATACCCCAGTGATTTGCCTACACCGGTGTCTGCCTGCAGCAGAGCAATTCGACCGCGGTCATTCAGGGCCTCTGTCACGGTATCGGCATAGTCCGATTGCACCTGACGTGCACTGAGGCCGCGCGAATGGATCATCTTCGTAAATCGCATGATCGGGCCTCACTCCTTCTCTACGTTGAGCATCAAGCCAAAACCGAAGACGGTCTTGCGGCCGATACCATAGACAAACGCATCCATGGCAGCATCGGGGTCGACGACCTGAGCCTCGACCTCTGTATGAGCACCTGCCAGGAAAAATGGGCTATTCTTGGGTTTATTGCAGGAGAGTCGGTCCACGCCTTTGATGTTGATCGATCGTGCTTCAAATCCGGCTTTCAAAAGCCGGGGAACGATGACTTTGCCCGGCAGCTCTGCTTCATCGAGCAGAATTGAACGGCCATCCCGTTTGGAGGTGACACATGGGAAGTACTGGAACCGGAGAACATCTCCTGCATTGAACTGAATTTCTCGCGTACGCTCGTCTGTCAGGCCTATCGGTTGGCGTGAGCGCAACATGATGATGCTGCTTTGATAATCACGGGCTACGGCGCGGTAGGCGTACTGAGGGACGGCGTCCGCTTCGTGGCGCAAAGCCGAGGCGGACGCCTCGCCCAAATAGGTGCTGCGCACCAATGAATCGACTCCCTGATGCAGGGTATAGAGATTGCCTGGTGCAATCGGCAGCAGCAGTGTTGTCTGGTAATAATGCATGGTGTTCAGCCTCGCATATTGCGTACAAGTGACAACAGCGACAGGCGCTGATGTGGGTCGATGGGCAGGGTGCGCACCGCGTGAACCAGTGAAGGGTGCTCTGCCCAGACAGAGTTCGCTTTGCGTGGCGTAATAGTGCCCAGTGCCACGCCGCGCACTGTGGTGAAAAAGAGTTCCACTTCAGACTTGGGTAGTTCCGATAGCGCTTCGAATACATCAAGCGAAGCGGATGCATCTATGCGCTCAACCGTTTTGTCGGTCGCACACAACATTTCTTTGGGCGATTCGCTAACGCGCAGGTTGGCAATCAAACCACTCGTGGTTTTGCCAAAATCCGCGATATACACCAAGGGGAACTTCAGGTTCCTAACGACCCAAGGGATGCGGCTGGACTTGGGTAGTACATGTGTTTCTATCATGTCCAGGAAAGAGGCTGGCAGCTTATCGTAGACGCCTTGGGGTGCAAGCAGAACCGCACGATTACTGTGGACCTCAAATGCCGCCGATACGCCCGGCCACATGCCGAATTTATTGGGTACCTTGTTGCCCTTGCCACGAATGGACTCTATACCCGTGATGTCGACATCACCCACCGAGAAGCTGTGGCATGCAGGACAACATGTGATGGGCTGCTTATAGCCATCTTTACCTGGGAATCCCATATGCCCAAATTCGCGCGCAAGACGACCGCAATAGGAACACGGCTCATCAACATGATCAGGCAACGGCATGGCTGGTGACACAATTTTGGTCATTCGCTGATAGACCAGCTCGACTGGGTGCATGGTGTTCACCTCTCTAAATAATGTAAGACTATACTATTTCGCAGAACACAAAGCGTCAAATATTTTGTATACTCATTTATGATTATTTTCTGCAGTGATGCGAGGTATAACCTGGAAGGGAAAACGATAAATACAACGGGCGAGGTTGTGGATCTGCTTTTCAAGTCTGATGCGCACGAAACCAAAAGCAGCTAAGATCACATTTTTCGAACGCTAGGAATGTGGGTGATGCCGATGCAAGGCAAGCATGGCGAGAATCACAGTGCGGATAAAGTGATGCTAAATGCGAAACAATGCTTGTTCGAAAATCGAGACACCCTCCACCGGCGAGCGGAGTTCACAATGTCTTTGGTCATAGTCGATGACGTCGGGCCTCTAGCGGGGCCGTCCTCGACTTCTGAAAAGGACGCCCCTCAAACGTGATTGCCTGAGGCCTTAATCCTCCAGTTCTTCTTCTGCTTGTTCTCGCGCATACTCGAGCGCATCTTCATACGATTCGGTAAAGCTTCGGTGCAACTCTTTGGGTATGTGTGGCAGCAGTAGCTCGGGGTGATGGAAGTTGTACTCTACGGCCAGTGATGCACAGGCATGCCCGAACATATCCGGAGCGGCTTGCCGGTTACAATCACTCTCGGCTTCGCTGATGATGTACCCAGTGGTGAAGCCATCGGGTTTCATGGAGAAGAAAAAACCATCCCTTGCACTATTGTTTTCCTTGTCATATTTAGCTTGAGTATAGCCGTCATCGAATTGCTGAGGATTTGACATGTTATTGCCTGCTTAAGATTTGGTTAAGAAGGTTTGGTTAATTAAAATTTCATCATTCAAGTTATGGCGCTGAGCAAAGTAACCTGCATCAAAGCAGACGGCCGCATCGTGCCCGCTAAAAATTTCGTAACCAAAATTGAGGCAAACTTTTGGATTGCTCTTCAGGAATAACTTAATTCCTTCATCTTCATTGAAAAATTTCACGCGGGACCCTTTTCCAAGTTCGAAGGGGCACCCAAGCCACGCTTTTCTAACGTTTCTTGAACTCAGCGAACAACTGTTTGCCACAAGGGGTGTTTTGAGTAAGGGGTCTGCAAAAATCGCAAGGTGTATATTCATTGTATGATCCAAGTTGGTTGGACAGGTCCGATTGCTTCTTCATTTTTCGAATTATATCATATCATTGCAATTGCCAGTTCTGAGGTCCTGACAGATATAAAGTATCCTCTTCAATGCGCACATGGAAAGCATTCAAAATGTTCGCTTGAACAGCATCAATGCTCTCACCTCCAAAGAAAAGGCCGGTGCCGTGTTTATTTAAGTTCCTGGCCACAAGAAAGCGGGTGACCTCGCGCGCAGCGTCACTCTGACGTCAGCCCCTGATGGCAGGGGAAGGAAAACCTCTTGGGCCAAATGCGGCATCCCCGACAGCCCCCGTGTACAGGGGGAAACCTCATCTGCTTACTCCTTCATGGCTCCCGGATGCCGACAGCCCCCGCGTACAGGGGGGCTTTTCAACGTTCGCGTAATTGAGGTGTTTGGACCGACAGCCCCTGCGCACAGGGGAAAACCGTCCTCAGCCGGTACTACGAGTTGGCGGAGCCGCCGACAGCCCCTGCGTACAAGGGGAAACCCTGAGCCAAATAAACCCGGCCCTAGCCTGTAACCGACAGCCCCTGCGTACAGGGGAAAACCCTGTCACCTGATCATCTTCAGGATGCATTGTCCCGACAGCCCCCGCGTACAAGGGGGGAACCTAGTGGTGCAGGGCGTCATCCCATTCGGAGTGCCGACAGCCCCCGCGTACAGGGGGAAACCATGAAGAAGTTGGCCTCTTCCCAGCCACTCACAAACCGAGAGCCCCCGCGTACAGGGGGAAACCTCGTCCAGCTACGACGCGCCGACAACCAGACCCCGACAGCCCCCGCGTACAGGGGGAAACCGCCCTGGCTAAAGCTGGATCTCCTGTTCAGCTCCGACAGCCCCCGCGTACAGGGGGAAACCAGGATCCCTTTGCTGTAGTTGTCGATATCGCGCCGACAGCCCCCGCGTACAGGGGGAAACCCACAAGATTCATAGCTTCTCCTTTTCCTGGCCACCGACAGCCCCCACGTACAGGGGGAAACCCAGGGCGCCACTCGTGACAAGTTCGCCATGCACCGACAGCCCCCACGTACAGGGGGAAACCTTACTGTGTCGCCAAAATTTCATCGGCTCGCCCCGACAGCCCCCGCGTACAGGGGGAAACCGCAATCACTAGCTCTCATCCAAAGAAGGGGCGCCGACAGCCCCCGCGTACAGGGGGAAACCCCTGCGCATCGTGCGCGAGGTGTCTGAGTTCGCCGACAGCCCCCGCGTACAGGGGGAAACCTAACATTAACATCTTGAATCCAATAGATTTAAAGAGCATGCGTGTATCTACCGGGATTCATGCAGGCTGATCCGGGCTTGTGTTCACGCGCTTCAGTAGCGATGCACAGCGCTCAATTTTAGCATGTGTTTCCTCATCACTCTCTGGGATGTTAATTTCACTCAACGCCTTCACGGCATCATCCACTGTGTGGCGGATCAGGCGTACTTCAGCATTCAGGTGTTGCTCGGTCATACGTTGGTTGCTTTTAGCCATTGTGGCCGTTTCCTCCAGCTGCTGGTTGCGCTGGCGCAAGGTATGAATCTCTATTTGTGACGTGTGCTGCAGAGCGGTGAGTTGCTCTGTGAGCACGCGTATCTCCGCATGGCGATCCTGCGACAGGTGCTCAAGGCGCGTCACTTCGTCGCGCGCATATCGAAGTTGCCCCTCCAGTTTCTCGATCCTTTCTTCAAAACGATCAATGCTCCGTTCATGCTGTTCACGCACCTCGGCCATCTCACGTAGCTGGCTGTGCACCCATTCACGATCACTGGCGAGTACCGACTTGTATTCATCAACGGATCGCCGGGCACGCTCAATAATGCTGTTGTAAAACGTGCGCGTCAGCTCAATGATCTCCACCGGCAAGTCTGACTCAAGTGACAGGCCCTCATTGAGCTTGGCAACCTCATGCGAGCGTGCATCCTGGTACCAGTCATTGATCAGACCCTGGAGTGTAGAATTCGAGCCGTTACTGATGCCGGTATGATGGCGCACGGCGCCAACGGTTGGGCGGATACCCTGAGCCATCAGGGCATCACAGGCGGGAAACACGTTGCTCTTGAAAAAGATCTTACTGGTGCGGCTCATTGGGTTTCTCCATCAGTAGCGGTGAGCGCCTGGTCAACAAGGTAAAACATGCCGCCGAGCAGGTGTAGGCCTTTAGTCGTCAAGCGGTAAGTCTGTCGTTGGGACTCGGGGTTTTCGACTTCAACGAGCCCCATGTTGTAGAAGGTTCGCACAACCAGAAAGGGTGCCCCATGTGAACGACAGCTGAAGCGCGCCATTTCACGCATATTATGGAGTCCTATCAACAAGCAGGCCAGATCGAAGAGGCCCAGTAGCGTGGTCTCGTCTGCCAAGGTGCATATATCTTCCAACACGGCGCGGGCGCTCGGTTTCCTACCCCCATTGCCGGGATAACGGTATTCATCGAAACCGAGATCCTTGAATGCGCCATGGTAGGACTGCAGCAACGCCTGGCCGACATCTGTCAATATAATTCGACCGCTGCCACGCTTACCGCCTGTTTTTTCGAGCGCCAGCCATCCGAGGCCATTTCGCATCCTGAGGGTGGCGCTCGATATTTCGGTAGGGGTTAATCCAGTGTATTTGGCAAGATCAGACACGCTTGCAGGGAGCTGAGTCGCGAGGGTGGCAAAGAGTGCAAGGGTACGAACGCGCATAGAGCGTGTCGCCGGCAATTCAAGCAGCAACCGTAAGCTGTCTCCGTATTGCTCAAGGAGAGCTTGATGGAATGCGATTGTAGCAGGGTGCGGTTTTGGCATCTCAACCTCCTGCTTGTGTACAGGACATGACTGCGCGGCGTGCAAGGTCTTCTAAGCGCATTACGGTGAAGTAGCCCTCTTCGCTCCAGCCGGCCGTATCCAGGTGCCAGACATTGCCCAGCAGGACGGGGTCTATTACGGGGCAGTGACCCACGCAAACGCAGGCGATGTTCTCTACAATCCGATCATCGTAGGAATCAAACCGCTTTCGAGACCACATCAGGCCTTCGCGGTCGCGGCGCGAAGTGAAGAGTGTTGGCAGCGCATGCCAGTCACGCACGATCGGGTCAGCATGAACGATACCAACAAGGCCCGTCTCGGTCTCGACTTCGATCGCCAGGGGCAAGGTTGATAGCAAATCGGCATAGTCTTGCTGTTCGTAGCGGCTCAGACCTTGAAACCAAAGGCCTCCGTTCTGGATCCAGTTGTCGGTTGTAACCGTGCGGAACCGGACGACATAATCATCGTGGTTGCCTCTTACAGAATGCACCCAGGGGTGCGCCAGCCATTCATGCACAGCATCACTTTCCGGGCCGCGGTCTAACAGGTCGCCGCAACAAAACAGGCGATCTCTGGATGGATCGAAGCCCAGAGCCTCAAGCGCACGATGGACATGAGAGAAGTACCCGTGAATGTCACCCACCACATAGTCGGTGCCAGCGGTATTAAGCCCGTAGTGATGAAGGAAGGGATTGGTTTGCATGATGAGTCTCCTCTGATTAGCGCCTGGGGCTTTCCAGCATTGCGCTCAGCCGAGACAACACGCATCGGCCGGAATCGTTGATAACACTGTAAGGTCTGCCGCTGAGCGGGTCATCGATACGGGTGAGCAATTGGCCTCTGTTCAGTCGTCCTATGAGCTTTGAGATGGAAGACACATGAACACCCAGGATGCGCTGCATGTCCCACAGCTTCACAATCCCCGCGTTTAAACAGATGAGGTAAGGAATGGCGATCGTGCTGGTACTCCCGACACTCTCCCTGAACTCACCAATAAAGGACGGACTGATCGGTTTGCCTGACATGTCCGGCGCCGCAATGACACCCACAGTATCGAGACAGGTCTTGTATGCCATCAGCACTTCGTTGGCTTTTGGTGTAACTCGGTACAGCTGAGGATAGAGGACGTCATCACAGGACGTTTCCTCCATTTTCTCGACGATCCCGTTACTCAAAAGGACGCCATAGAAGTTGCTGCCCAGCAAAGATCGCTTAATGCCCGTTTTCTCGACCAATCCCACAACCGACACGCAAGGTTGTTGTGCGCAGTATGCCAGCAGCCCGAGGGTGGCAACAGTCATGGGATGATCCTTGGACAACGCATAGAGATCGCTTACCGCCTTGCGAAACGCGTCTGGCAGATCGTCAGCTATCCGATTAACGGCGTGTGAGGGCAGGGGCGCCTGGGCGCGGGCGAGGAACGTGTCACGCTGGCGCTGAGCAATACGGATGGCGTTTTCGCGGCCGCCGTGTGCAGAAAAACTGAAGGCTACCTGATCACCTTCCAGCACTGCCACCTTGGGCACTTTAACGACAACGGTTCGGGTATTGACGCGCAGGTAACGCATGTCTTGTGACGGCACCCTAAACACTCCCTTTTTGGATTTTATATCTTTATGTACTTAGTGTAATACATACGTTATGAAATATAAATCATTACTTACGAGAATGAAGGTTCTCGGCAGTAACGCTAAATTACGGCTTTCTTCCTGACCAAGGCTGCCTGATCAGTACTTTTATGAGGGGGTATCATTTCTTCGTTGACTTATCCGATATGTGATATACCATACAATAAAATGTATAACTGAATATGCATGAGGATTGTGCAATGGAAATCCCTGAACAGATTTACCTGGTGCACGCCGGGGATGGTTTAGCGTGGTCAACTGAGCCTGCACCGGGCGAGGGAATGGATCCTGCAGACGCCGTTCCATACTGGCGCGCTGATGCGGACGGCGGGTACCTCGATGCTTTGCCTGCAGCGGACAGGCCTGCGTTGCTTAAGCAATTTAAGGCGCTGCAACAGGTCGCACGGATGAAAGAGCGCCAGATGTCGCTGCTACGACGGACGCTTGATGAAGTGGATCTAGAGGATCGAGCAGTACGAAGCATCGTGTTGGAAAGTGAGCGACAAGTGAACGAACAGCTTTCCAATCATGTGCTGGAGCTGGAAGCGCTTAATGATTCGCTCCAGGCGCGAATTGAGCTGGTTGAAGACGAGTGCCAGCGATCGCATGCGCGCGTGTTGGCCATGGCGGAGCACATGATGCGGCTACTCCCTTCAGAGCAGCATGAGCTATTCGACGGACCTGATGTGGACTCAACTCGTCGACAGTTTCAAGCGCGACTCCTCAGGCGCTTTCTGGAATCGTTGTTGTTACCTGCAGATGAGCGAGCAAGGCTTGAATCCGCTGCTCGCAATTTCGATTAGGGTCAGCAGGGTAAGCCAAAACACTTGCAAAAGTCCCATAGGGAACTATTATGAAGCAACATCACATTCCGCAGGAAGTACACGACCATGGATACACCGTTCGATATCACCCAAAAGCCGCTGTCTTTGGCGGAATTGGAGCAAAAACGTGAAGCACTGACGACAGAGATCGTGGCCCGGGAGCGCCAGATGCGACTCACGATCTGGACGATAGCTGCTCTGGTTTTATTGCTGTACGTCGGCACCGGTGCCGGTAACGCGCACTGGGGCTGGCTCGCGTGGTCTCAGTTTGCGTTCATTGTGATTTTTACCGTTATGCCTCTTGTTATGGCTGCTGGTTGTGCATCGCTAATCATCAGTGGAACCCAAATAGTTAAAATAGCACAGACCAAAGCCGCGCTTGCAGCCCTTTCAGACATTGACCGCGAAGCGTGTCTGGGGATCAAGGACTGGCTTGAAGACGACGATATTCGCCAGTACCGGGACTGGGTGCAAGCTGAAGGTCGCGTGTTCACGCTGGGCGAAGTTGAGGCGATGCGATCACACTGTAAGTCCCGAGCCAAGCACCAAGAAGAGGGTGAACGGGCTGCCGCCATTGATGCGGCTTGCCGGGAAGTTTACGTCGATAATCTGATTCAATCGTGAAGCCGCGGTAGGGATTAAGCATGAGCATAGCAGTAGCAGAAAGAATTAAATCAGTAGTAGATCTCTTTCCGAGTCGGAAAGAGTGCGCAGCCGCCGCTGGTGTTTCACCCGATATGCTTTCGCGTTACATGCGAGATGAGAGCCAGCCAACATTTATGGTTCTCGCCAATATGTGTAAGCCTGTGGGCGTCAACCTGAACTGGGTGGCCTATGGCATGCCACCCATGATGATTACCGATGGTTTTGGTTGCATTGGGCGCAAGGTAGAAACTGAAAGCAATATGGCCACTCCTGGCTTTCAATCACTGGCGGATATTCTTAAGCAATCCCCGCTGAGGGTGCTCGAAGCCCAAATTGAAACTGCTATTTCAGAAAAAACCAAAATACCTTCAGCCTGCTTTGTGCGTTCGTTCAGAAGTGATTTAGACGGGTCCTCTATTGGTATCGAACTTACCATTAGTGAAATCGCAACACCCGACCTTTGATGATCATGCCAAGAGGTTCCGCATTATGTGCATAATGAGATGGCTTAAATCCCCGGTTTGGGGCCAATTGGAGCACATGGATACGCACGATGCTTTGGAGCGCGTAATAGCGTCAATGCTTATTTTGGTTGGATTGCTTGTGACGCTGCTCATTTTGATCGTGATGCCAGGCAGTCCTTCGTCGGCATTTGCGATTGGGTTTGGTTCTATTGCCATAATGCTGTCGGTCAGATCGTTGCTCATTGGTAATAAATTGGACTGATAACGATGCTTAATAAACAGAGGTTATTAGAAGATGGATCAAGATCACGACGCAGTCATTTCACAAATAGAATCAATCGAGCGCTATCAGCGCTGTTGTATTTATTTGGTAATTTGTGGGCTTGGTCTGTCATTGATCTTGTCCGTTGCAGGAAACCACTATTGTGAATGGTTGAGTTGGAAGGACTTTATAATTAGCGGTGCTCTTGTAATGACCACTATTTACATAGCCACAGGGGCTTCTTATATTGTTTCTTCAGCAGCAATTGACGGCAGTAGAAGTGCCTATGCAGCAGGTGTGGTGGCTATTGTCTGTATTGGTTTATTTGATTTTCTTATTGTTTCTGCTGTTGGCCTGAATTACGCAGTTTTAACAGTGGCGCTTTCAATCCCAGGATCACTCTCTGTATGGGTATACATGGCATTGAAACAGGATGAGGTCCTTAAAAACCTTTACACAGGTTATGCGGATATTCTCGCAACTGAAGGATTGCATATCGGCAATAGTCGAAGAGCCCATTAAAGTAATGGAGAATAAAATGAGCGATGTTAAATGCCCGTCGTGTCAAGCTGACCAGAATATAAACCATGATGATGGTTATGGCTACGATGAGGATAGCGATCACAAACAAGTGTGCAATAAATGTGGCTATGAGTTCAAATTCACCACTTCGATAATCTACAGCTACAGTGTTCATTGCCAGGAGGGTGACCATGATATGCAGCCTTTTGGTATTAAATGGCCCGGCATGTTTCAGTGTTCTAAATGTGACTTTTTCGAAAGGCGTGAAGAAAATCTGGAGGAGTGCGCAAATGCATAAATGCTCTGATATCCTGAAGGAATTACGTGCTTTGGAATGGGCGTGGGGATCGGAATTTGCAGCAGGTCAAACAGCAAGTCGTGCTATAGCTGAAATAAAAGCGCTGCAAAAAGAAATTGATGAATTGCGCTCCCCTAACCGATGGGTGGCTGTTGTCCGGAAAGGCTCAGATCCAATGCTATCAGGTCAATATCCAATGTGTGCAGAATTCAGGGATGGAGCTTGGAAAACCCTGTCTGATGGCACAAAATTATTCGTGTGCGACAGTGAGGCCCATGATGCGAGCACTTAAAAGCATTCCCCAGCCAATTGATCATGGACGGTATTTCGAAAGCACACTGGATATCCTCAATTATCAACTGCGGAAATATAAAACTCAGCAGGAACAGATTGACACATCGACATCCTCTGAGCGCTTTGCCTGTGGCTGGCCTGTACCACAATTTCAGCGCCCCTTGGTCTGGTCCCGTGCGCAGCAAGTCGCCTTCATTGAAAGTGCGTGGTTGGGGCTGCCGCTGGGAACCTACACTCTTCACGAAGAAGACTGGGACGATTCTGGCAAAGCTTTGCCTTTCTCGGGTTGTGTGATCGATGGTCAGCAACGACTCACTGCGCTTGAGCAGTATTGGGATGACCAGTTTACCGTGTTCGATCTCTATTGGTCCGAGCTTGATCATCGTGATATGTGTCGATTCATGAACATTAAATTCGCCCATTATCGCGCCGCTCTTTGGAGCGAGTCTGAAATTCACGACCTGTATAACCGAATGGCGCTTGGCGGCACTCCCCATACGGCGGAGCAGCGAGCAGGTATCCATGACACGCAATAATGCGTGAGGAATCCATCATGCAAATGACACTCAATGGTGTGCTGGAAAATAGCGCAGTATGCATTGAAACCAGCGGAGATGTATCGCGAGGTCAGGTATTCACGCCTCGTTGGTTTTCCGATCTCATCATCCGAAGAGAGTACGGCTGGTTGGGGCGTGAACATTGTGTTGTAGAGCCAACGTGCGGTACCGGCTCCTTTCTTCAAGCGATCCCTTCTCATGTATCAGCCATTGGCGTTGAGATTGATCCTGTACTGGCTGCGCGCGCTAAAGCCGCGACACCCCATCGGGTGATCCAAGGTGATTTCCGGACAGTGGAGTTGCCAGGTGAAGTGGACCTCGTTATTGGGAATCCACCCTTTTGTATGGACTTTGTTGATGATTTGCTTGAGCGGAGCTGGGAGCTTCTACGTCATGAGGGCCAGGTAGCATTGATACTACCGGCCTACACATGGCAAACGGCCAATAGGGTGTGCCGTTACGCCAAAAAGTGGTCCATATCGTCTGCGAGTATTCCGCGCAATATCTTCACGCAACTGAAGCAACCGCTGGTGTGGGCACGATTCATAAAAGATGACGCCCGGACGTTGGTGGGATTCATGTTTTATGAAGAGGTCAATGCGGTCAATTGTTTACCTGAAAAATACCGTCAGATTTTTATCTCTCAGGATAGCGCCCCGTTATGGCCACGGGTCGTTGAAGAGGCGTTGGTTGACTTGGGTGGGGAAGGCGATTTAAGCGAAATATACCGCATTGTTGAAGGACGGAAGCCGACTGAGAATACGCATTGGCGTGCACAAATCCGAAAGGTGTTGCAAACACATTTTCATAAGGTCTCGTCTGGACGCTACAGTCTTGCTCTGAATTAAAAAGGACTCAGCTATGGATAATCGAATTTTCAATATCAACGGTAAAGGCAGACAGATGCTTGAACGCACGCTGGATTTGGCGCTCGTGCAAGCGAATAAAAGTGGCTTCGCCTCATGGGTTGTCGACCCAGAGCGTGGCCTTGTCCTGTGTTGGTTGGACAAGGCCGGCACCCCCTTCTTGAGTCGGGTGGGTGCACCAGCCGTAACTGAAATGGTAATGGAATGGCTTAAGACAGATAAGGCAAAAGCCGTGCCGCCGGGGCGCATGTGTGAAAATCACAATCACGATGGCAGCAACTCTTTAGGCTGGCAGGTGTACTGCGAGGATTGGGGCTTTGTTGGAACGAATGACTATGCCATCTGCGCCGTCAGACCGGCTTATATCTGGCATGGTAAGTAAGGAGTGTAGATATGGCCGTTAAAACCCGTGATCGTATCATCCAGGCGCTGAGTAATGGGCCGCTGTCCTTTTATGAGCTGGCATTGAAAGTGTATCCGCCTGACGACTACCCGAAGGCGTGGAGGTACTGCCGCCACGGCGGTCCGCCGGGATGCTATATGACGCTTTCTGCGATGATCAGACGCATGGATCTTGACGAGTGGAGCAGAGGCTCAGGGTCGGCCAATCGGATGGTAATGCTTCCGCATAGGATGAAGGTGCATGCAAACACGTAAAAGAGCCACTGAATATACGCACTCCGCGTTGTGTGACCTTGCGGTGGACTGGCTGAAGCGGCCCCAGAGCCGTGATGGGCATGGGTGCCAGATTGCGATGTCAGAAGTACCGACCGGATGGGTTGGCGAAATACCTGATGCGATCGGATTCAGGGCGCAGGGCCAGTATGACGATGGCTCGGTTGTGGTTGAGGTCAAAACCTCACGAGCCGATTTTCTGGCCGACCGCAAAAAACCTCACCGGTCTGGCGAAGTTAATGGGGTAGGCCGGTGGCGTTACTTCATGTGCCCAGAGGGCCTTATCCAGCCTGAAGAGCTTCCCGAGCAATGGGGGTTGCTTTACGTGACCAAGCGAGGCGGTATACGTCCGATTGCAGGGCCTGTCACCACGCGGCATTACCATGATCGTAAAACGCTCTTGAAACAAATGGCATTCGATGACCGGGACATCATGAAGGAGCACTTTGTTCTGGTGCGGCTGCTAACCCGTGTGGGTGATGTGGAATCCCTCAATAAGCGTTTGAGAGAAGCTGAAGGCCGCGCTAGCAAGGCTGATAACCAATCAGCACGTCTGACTGAAGAGCTGCGCAAAGAACGGGCCAAGCGAAGGCGACTCCAGCTGATGCATCAGATACAGAGCGAAACGCAGCCGATTCCAAAACGAGTTGGTAAATGAATTTCAAATGGATGACAAGAACATAATGAACCCCCTCGAAGATTTTATAAAGCGGTGGAATTTACTGCCTGTAGAGGCTGCCAAGGTCCTTCGCATCCAGAAGTCGAAGGCAAGCGAGTACCTGTCAGAGGTGCGCAAGCTGCCCCCTTACATAGAGGCCCACATTGAGACCTTCAACCAGCTTACACCGAACAAGGCCCGTGAATTGATTGCTAAAAGGCTTGGAGTTGTTCCCAAGGGGAACTAGAATCAGGCTAAACTACAAGGAGACTGCGACCATGGATACACCGTTCGATATCACCCAAAAGCCACTGCCTGCAGTGGAACTGGAACAGAAACGCGAGGCGCTGACAGCTGAGATCGCGGCCTGTGAGCGCCGACTTCGCGCTCAAGGATGGATACTGGCAGCTCTGGTCGCTGCTGTGCTGGTGGCCAGCAGCGCCGGTAATGCTTATTGGGGCTGGCTCCCGTGGTCGGATTTCACTGCTGCTGTTGGTGCTGCTGTTGGTGCTGCTGTTGCTTTCATCGCATGGTTTGGCAAGCAGCGAGACCGTATAGATCAGGCCCAAGCCGCGCTTGCAGCCCATTCAGACACCGATCGCGCAGTTTGCCTGGAGATTAAGGAGTGGCTAGAAGACGACACCATCCGTCAGTACCGGGGCTGGGTGCAGGAAGAAGGTCGCGTGTTCACGCGGGGCGAGGTCGAGGCCATGCGGGCACACTGGGTATCCCGAGCCAAGCGCCAGGAAGAGGCGGAACGGGCCGCTGCCATCGATGCCGCTTGCCGGGAAGTATATGTCGATAATCTTGTTAAGTCGTAACACTCTGAAAAAGGACCTTTTCAATGAAGAGCAACAAAATACATATCAGACTGATCACAATTCGAGTGCTCGCCACGCTGAGTCTCCTATTCGGCGTCGTTATGGTCTATTTCCGAGATTCGGCGGGCTGGGAGCCACTATCAGGCTCCGTAGTGGGCGCTTGCGTGATGAGTGCATCCGCAGCGGCATGGCTTGCTACGATGGACTTTGAGGGCATAACAGGGCTTGGCGTGTTCTTCGCCTTTTTTCCAATGGCTGCGTTTGTATTCGCCAGCATGGACTCAGGTTTTATCGGCGGGGTTAGCGTGGTTGTAAGTAGTGCCTTCTGCGGCTACGCCGTCTACCGACTGATGCGTGAACCACTGGAAGCGGTGAATTTCATATGAATACAATAATGGTAATTTTCATTTATCTGCCAATCCTAATTTTGATCAGTTATTTTACGACCATCTTGGTTTTTCAGCCAGCGAGAGTTTTTAAAGGGCGCTGTCGAAAAGTCATTCGGGAAATGAAATCGGGTAAAGCACGTGTAACACCGGTTCCGGTTCGATGGGGAAGGGGGCTGTCATCATTGTCAACCGCGTTCAAGGTTGACTACTCCGAAGGAAGTTTCATCTTTGAACGCGACCCCACACGCGCATTTGACGGGACATATGTGGTGAGCAATTCTGTACCCATGCTCTCAGATAATGAACTTGGATTTATTATCAAAGGCTCATGTATGCATTCTCTATGCATAGATATTATACGGGATGGTAAAGTTTGGCGGTAATCCAAAATTGATGCGCCGTATTGTGTTTATCCTTTCGCCCCGGCGATGGTGAAATACCTATTAAAAGTTGAGGTAGCTATGAATTATGATCCAAACCTTACGTTATGTGGACGAACCGCTACCCAGACGGTGGAGCTCACTTTCCAAATATGGGATTACTCCAAAAAAACAGTTCACCATGTGGATGGTAATCTAACGGGTCTGGATGTCTTTTCAGCGGCGGTTGAAGAGGCTTATGAAGGCCTTCCAACGGATTTTGGCTGCGCATCACTGACGTTGATGAATGCAGAAGGGGTCGAAATGCATTGTGCAGACGATGAAAACGAAGGCTATCAATGGCTTAAGGATATGTTGGTCAAGGCCGAGATAGTGGATATTCAACCAACGTTACGGGACTGATGTTATGGGTTGGAAAAATATCAAGGATCACTACAAAATCGGCCATCACGTTCAGGTGGTGCCTGGCAAAGGGATATGCATCGGATCGGGTTACATACACGATATAATCGTGTTATCCGAAACAGGTGAGTTTCTTAAGCGATACTCGGGTAGCAATGAGGATTTGAATCGCTACCAGACAGAGATGAACGCCGATCCAGCCAAACTCGCAACGTTGATCGCCGAGCCCGATGTGTTCAGTACGTCGCTGCCTGTTTATACGTTTGACGACGGCCGAATAAAAGAATTCCTTTGTGCAGAATACGGTTGGCCTAACTGCACGCATGATGGTCAGATGATGTACGACAATACCTTTTCATCCAGCAAGGATGAGGTCATCAAATGGGCTCTCGAGGATTTGGCGTGCGCAATAAAGTGTGACGCGGACAGGATCCAGACTTTAGAGTTGGAATTGGAAGACGCGCGTGCAAATAGGGCAAAAAATACGGAAGCATACTCTTCACTTTCCGCTCAATATCCCGCAATCGCAAAGGCACTGGAATCAAATGGCTGATCACGAACAGATTGACGTTGACTTTGAGATTTCGAAAGCGCACCTAAATACCAATGGTTGGAATCTTGATCACTATCACTCAGGCAATTCCTTTGATGCCAACGTGTTTTACTTGGTAGACTATCGGACACATGACGTGCGTATCATCACAGTGAACAGCGAGCTGGCCGAAAAGTTTCGCGGTCCTGAGATTGCAATCGAGGAGCTGGCCTTTTTGATCTCTGAACAAACACTGGTCGTCCAGGAAACAGCCAAGAGTGGTGGCCCTGTGTCTCAGGACGCCGAGAATCTCCTGGCCATGGCGCTGTGGCTCTACATTACCCAGACTCAATCGTACGCTCTCTGGAAGGTGCAGGCTGAACAGGGTCAGCGACTGCATGCCCTTATCAACATCTATGGCACGCGTGATAATGGCTGGGTGAGGCCTTCACCCATCAATTACACGGGTACTGTGCTTCCGGTTGAGGCACTGCAAAAGACCTCCCTCGATCTGATGGCGCAGGACAGGCAGCGTCATCCGGAGTGGTTTGAATGACCGCTCAAGTGGTTATCGATGAGCGGATCTTCGATGCGATCCTGAAGGGTATCATTGAAGAGGGCGAGTCAGGGTGGCACTTTGGAAGCCTGGGCGGCCACCGGTTCTATCTTGAACGGTGTGCTGAGTCGGGGCTGATCACATATACAGGGGATGTGACGGTAAAAGGGCATGAGCGGTATCAGAGCCGACATCTGGCAGCACTACCTGATTCTCGGTGGTACTTTTGGGATAAAACGGCGTGAGTCAGAAACAACGGGATATTGAATACTTTGAAGCGCTTCTAAACCACCTCAAAACGCCGTCTGTTCGATCGGGTACGGGTATTCGAACAGCCGCGCTTGAGCACCTGGTGCTGGGAACGCCACAGTCCGAGCTTGCACGTAAGCACGGTGTCGCACAATCCAATCTCAGTCGGTTAATCAAGCGCTTACGCGAGCTGGATCAATGGGTGGGGCATATTTGCAAATTAAAAGAGTCACGGGATGTTAAGTCTAAAAGACCCTAGCATAAAAGCCCTTCTCAACACCCCGGGGAATGTTGACGCTACTTGTAGATTTAGCTATATTGGGTTATATATTATATAGCTCATGGTGGCATGATTAAAAGAGGATGTGACATGTCAGCTCGAAAAAATAACAGCCGCGCATTCTGGCTTCCAGCCCTGATTGGATATGCTGCTCTCGCTGCTTACCAGGGATGGACGCACTACCAGATCTATATAAAACCCACCGATTTCACATTGGAGAAAGTGCTATTGGCTATTCAGCCAATCAGTGCGAGTCTAAGCGACATGCCGTTGATTGGGTTGATCACACTGTTGGGTATTGCGCTATGGTATACAATATGCAAACTGCGCTACCCTTCCCATATTGACACGATGGTTACACCACCCGATGCGGATATCAACGTGCAAATTAAAGTGGCACAACTCAATTACCTCTCAGCAATGCGTGGAACAGAAGCTGACCGGGTATTTGCTGCAGGCATATTTGGAGGCGCGCTGGGGCTGGGGATGTATGTAATGCAGATGCTTCTTGGCGTGGCGCCAGGCGCGTGGATTGCGCTGCATCTGGCGGGATAAAACGATGGCTGTCATCTTTTACCCCAAAGGCGCGCTAGGCTCTGGCTTCGTTGGCTATCGCGCGGTCACTACACTGGGGAGTGAGGACCAATATGCGCAAAAATGGTTCTCGCTTAATGACTACAGTCCCCAAGAAGCCAAGCGCTTGGCGGAAAGCTGCAACCGGCATTGGCGCCAAAAAGCCGAGTCAGTAGCGGCGGACAAGCAGCTCAATTTCACACGATGGAATTCGATTGAGGATGTGCCGGGCCTTTGGGCGCAGCTGCGAGTAGAGCGAAAAATGAGGGCCACGCTCCGGGCATATGTGACTCCGTGTTTTGTTGTGTGTTTGCGTAAGTCTGGCAAGTCCGGTCAAAAACTGTTTCGAATATCACCCGATCGACGTGATTACCTCTCAGCATGGGAAGAGGCATGCCGCTTATACACGGAGATTAGAGGGCTTCCCGAGGAAGCAATTGAACACCTGTTCAATATAATGCCGGATCCGTGTGTGTTCTATAACGAATTGTATTACACAACGCCTGGGGTTCAGGAAAATGCTGATCGCCAACTCATTATCGATAAGGCTGCCTACTGATGAAACGGTTGAAGTGCCTATTTAAAGGCCATGCATGGCGGCTTTCAGAAGAACACAATCTTGATAGCGGCAAGCTCCAAGTCGTTGAGGTCTGTTGTTCACGTTGCAAGGTAACAACAGGTCGGCACTGGGTTAAGCCTGAGACGAATGAGGAGTTAAACGAGCAGCGAAAATTTTTCACGGCAATGCGCGATGCATTTGTATCATTAAACGCAACCTTCAAGTAGGAATGCATGGTGGCAATAGCAGAGATAATCGAGGATATCCTTTTTCGTTCAGGGGTGATCATGGGTATGATCATCATGGTACTTATTTATCTGTTCACACAATCATTAGCTAGTTGGTTAAATGCTCGGCGCCGGAGTAGACTTGAACGCGATGCTATTGATAAATTGGAAAAAGATGGGTACCGATGCCTGATGCCAAGTAACACTCTTGAGCATTTCGAAAATTTGGATATAGAGCAGCGTCTGTACATTGGACATTTCGTGATAATTGACAAGAATGGGGATACCATCACTCGTTTTGTCGAATTAACGCATGACACAGATAGCCGTGCTCAATCAAGACGTGCTAATTTCGCTTTGATCCAAGGCGGCAAAAAATAGGCTAGATTTGATGCCCACGTATTCAGTGTTGAGGAAGTTCAACAAGCGCTTAACACATTGCTGGATGAAAATTTTTTAATGCGTGTAGGTCATGGTACCTATGATGTCGTGGATCCCTTTATTCGCGAGAGCTTGTCAGATACAGGTCGAGTGTTTGCAGCAAGCGAGAAGGGCGATGAGGACCCGTTGCGGGTACTGAACAATGAACAGCAGGCCGAGCCAGGGCCAGGCTAACTAACATCAAACATTGATCTGGAGATACATGATGAAAGCACAGGATTTGGAAAACCTCACCAAGGCCGCTCAGGGCATGGATAGGGTGTGCAACGATATCCACGAGCTATGCCGGGTCCGTGATGAACCCTTCTTGAGCGAGTTGGCTACCATGCACCTGCAGACTGCGGTAAAGCTGAAGCAGGACCTGGATCGTCTTTTGACCCTGAGTCATGAGCACATCGAGCGTGCAGGTGCGCAAACCGAACCTGATGATCCTCTTTCACAACGCGAAGCGCATGATTGGAAACCAGTCCCAAAGATGAATTGAGCGATGACGGCTAGTTCTGTGGCGGCGCGCGATGAATTCGCCACACGCCTCCAATCTCGATTGGACGAATTGGGAATTCCACGACGGCGTCAAATCAACTGGTTCCGGTCTACCTGGCGAAATGAAACGGGTGAACGCTTGAGCACCACCTGCTTCCGGAAATGGTTATCAGGTGATAGCTTGCCCCGTCCAGAGCGGCTACCCGTACTTGCGCGCCTGATTGGGCTCGATCCATCGCAGCTGCGCCATCCAGCATACACCACCGTTGAGGCTCCAACGACAGCGGTTATCCCGTGTCTCGACATCGGGGTGTTGATGAGCTGTATGGAAGATATCGATCATGTACTCGCACAAACGGGCGATCATATATCAACGCCAGCACGCGCTGCTGTTGTGTCGGCCTTGTATGAACAGCGCGTTCAGACACGGCGAGGGAGGTTTAACAATACCGAAAAAGCTGTGATGACGCTTTCTTCGTTGGTCCGATCACAGTATATCTGGTCAAACACAGGTTGACGGCTATGGCGAAACCCAAAACGAAACATGAGGCCTTAACATTCTGGGAAAATCACTCGCCCGTTATGGATGCCTTCCCCTTGGCCTTTCCCAATGGGGCTCTCATGCAGGAATTTCATGGTGAGTGCTTTAGATGTGAATCCCGAATCCCCGTGATCGAATTCCGCGGAACTGTCACGCAACCAATTCCGACAGTGATCACTATTGAAGCTATAGGGCTCTGCCGTGAATGTATGCTGCTGACGCCCTTCCTGGCACGTATAAGGGATGATTTCTCGTTGGAATATATTGAGAACACCACGCGGCAATGGGTCAGTGTTAGACCGGCGCCACCCACTCTTTGGCAGAGAGCTGTTCAATGCCTGCACCGTACCCTGCGGGGTTAGACTCCGTTTGCCCCACCTGCTGTACGATCACCTGATATACTGCGTATGCAGGCGTCAAGCCTGTGTACTATCGACGCCCGGGGGCCATTCGTCCCTCCGGCGAAAGGTCTCTGGGCAAACACTGCAGGAGGTGTTTATGCCAAAGGCCTGGAAAGAACCCAAATCGTCCCAGAATGAGGAGGAACAACTTAAATCGTGTCGCTTCGAGATCCCGCGTGATATTCACGCAGCCCTAAAGGTGCAGGCCGCCTGTGAGGGTACGACCATGCGTGAGCTGGTGATCGAAGGTATACGGCATGTGTTAGCACGATCCGGACGCCGATAGGCTGAAGGAACGATCAAGTACCTAAGGCGTCAGTAGCCCTGGCCAAAAGACCACCTATACTGCAAAGCAAAATCAAGCCTATTTTATCAAATCACGCATGATGCGGAATGGTGCTATAATGCCATTAAAGACAAATAGGCGATGCGTTATGAATAACACAACCCGCTGGGCTCCCGTCTCACAACAGCTTGTCGCGATGGGCGAAAGGCTCAACCAACTGCGAATTCTGCAAGGCAAAACAAATGAAGAGCTCGAGCTGGCCTCAGGTGTTGGCAGGGCGACGCTGTCACGTCTGTGGGCAGGCAAACCTGTTAAATCCGACACCTTGCTAAGTGTGCTGGCAGCATTGCACGAATGGGGAGTAGTGGATCAACTGATAGCACCCGTTGTGAAACCTGCTGTTCCGCTGGAGGCCGAAGAATCTGATAAACCACTTTCAGCGAGGCAGCGAGTGCGTAAGCGGAAGGCTTCCAAGGTTTCAGCTGCACCGCTCTACCGTGGACGTAGGAATAGGAATTGATAATGCGTATTCAAGTCATTATCAAAATAGCGCGTAAAACCCCTTCCTGACGCCCGGAGGGGGAAGGGAGGGGATATAAGCGCAGCGTCTGAAAGACGCTTGTATAAACCACTTGAATGTCTTACAAAATAGATTCTATATTTGTAAGTATGAAATCGAAACGTGCATTCAAATACCGCTTCTATCCCACACCGGAACAGGCTGCGCTGCTGGCGCAGACGTTCGGGTGTGTGCGGTTCGTGTACAATTCGATTCTCAAGTGGCGTACCGACGCCTTCTATGAAGACTGTGAAAGCATCAACTACAACGCGGCCAGCGCCAGGCTGACCGCGTTGAAAAAAGAGTTCGACTGGCTGAGTGACGTCAGCAGCGTACCGCTGCAACAATCGCTTCGGCACCAGCAAACGGCGTTCAAGAACTTCTTTGAAGGTCGGGCGAACTACCCGACCTTCAAGAAGAAAAACCGCCGACAGTCGGCCACCTACGCCAGCTCGGCCTTCAGTTACCGCGATGACCAGCTATTCATTGCCAAGAGTAAGGAGCCACTGGCCGTGCGCTGGTCACAGGCACTGCCGTGCGCCCCCAGTTCCATCACGATTTCCAAAGACCGCGCCGACCGCTATTTTGTGTCCTGTTTGTGCGAGGTCGAAGCCCAAACCCTACCGGTTGTCGCCAAGACAACCGGCGTGGACTTGGGCCTGAACGACCTGTTCATCACCAGTGACGGGTTCAAATCCGGCAATCCCAAGTACACGAAAAAGTACGCTGCGAAACTGGCCTACCTTCAGCGCCAGCTGGCGAAAAAGGTGAAAGGCTCCCGTAACCGCGCCAAAGCACGGTTACGGGTAGCCCGCCTGCACGCCAAAATCGCAGACTGCCGGAGGGACGCCACCCACAAGGCGACCCGCACACTCATTAACGAAAACCAAGTTGTGTGCGTTGAATCATTAGCTGTGAAGAACATGATCAAGCACCCCAGTTGGCGAAGGCGATAGCCGACGCCAACTGGGGTGAGTTTGTCCGCCAGCTGTTGTACAAAGGTGAGTGGGCCGGTCGATCAGTTGTCCAGATCGACCGCTGGTTTCCCAGCTCCAAACGCTGTCCGACTAAGGGCTGCGGGTATATCAACGACAAACTGCCTCTATCAGTCCGGTCATGGACGTGTCCCTCTTGCGGCACGTTGCATGACCGGGACATTGCGGCAGCGATCAATATTAAAGCGGCAGGGCTTGCCGTGTTAGCCTCTGGAGCGACTGGAGCGGGGGCACGGGCCGTCTAGCGACTGCCGTGCCTAGTGAAGGCGTGTTGAACGAGGAAAGCCCGCTGGGTGACAAGCGGGAATCCTCTTCCTGAAACGCGTTAGCGATGAAGGGAGGGGTGGATGTCAAGACCTATGCTTCTCGTATAAAAAGGGCAACCCGTTTATCGAGCAGCATCAAATGCGATGCAACGGAAAGCGTGACAATTTCACGCGAGAAGATTTGTTAGCCGCGGCGCGTGTTGCAGGAATTAAAAAGGCAGGAGAGATAATAGACGAAGTTCTGCAATGCGTTTCAAAATGGAAGTCGTATGCGGATCAAGCGGGGCTTCCGGAAGTGCAGGCAGGTTGGATCATGAAACGCTTTAGGCTCGATTCGCTTCGAGAAAGTGGTACAGGCGCCAAGCCGAAAGGGGTGTCAAGCAGCACATTAAACATGTGAATTGAACCCCTTCGATGATTCATTAACCGTGTCGCGGGCGCAGACGTGCCCTTGGTGGGCCGCAGCGCAGCCGGTAGCTACCTGATGAGGAACGGAAAGGTGAAAGAGGTTATGGTGGCGCTGGATCAGGCTTCAGGAGTTGAGGACGAAGCAGAGTGAAATAGTGATCGGGGGGTGCCCGCTAAACATAACAGGTTGGCACCCCCATTCTTTTGGAGAACCAAAATGAAACCATTGAGTGTGAAGCGATTTTGCCACGACCGGTGGCACCAAGTAGGCGTAAAGGACCTCACTGAAAAGGACCTGATTTTTTACCAAGGCCAGCTTTTGGAAGTTACCGGCCAACCTGAGGTCAAAAATGGTCGGGTGCATTTGCCGGCTCGCCTTTGCCAAGCAGCCAATGATTCGATAGTTGTGGCAGTGGGTGATGCGTGGAAAAACCGCGAGGCAACGATTGCCGTGATGGATTATACCAATGCGGCATGCCGTGACTTTGGTGATGGTACCGAGATGATCGGTGAGCTTGAGGCAGGCCCTGGGGCTATTTATTCGCCACGCTTAACAGTTGAGGAGCTTGAAGCTTGGTGCATGGCAAATCTCGGTCGTTTTGAAGCTTTTTTTGAATCGAATGAGGCCGCTTTGGATGAAGGTGATATCATCAAGATTGAGCCTTGGTGGTAAACATTAAGTGGGGATCACGATGATTAAGCGAGATCGAATCGATAACAAATCACGTAGGCTGCGCAAGAAGCTGCACATTGGCGAATTCACAGTAATCGCTCAACCGTGGCTATTTGAATTCAAATATAGCCTGGATGAAGCTAACTCCGACCTGCTGCATGATCGCCTAGTCGATTTGCATGAGGAGGGTTTTATGAGGTTGGGTTTCGCCTTCTCCTCGAATGATCACCTTGTGGTGCATTTGGAAAGGTCGAGTGATGGGCCGCTGGAAACCTTTAAAAAGCAGGCGCGTTTAATTGAAAGTATGCTGATGGATGAGCTTGGCATTGTGGTGGTTGATTATCGCCCCGAGGGTGACGAATGCGATGCTTACAATTATGAGGAGGTTGCGTGTGATCCTCCAAGCGTCTTCTGAGCTGCAAGCGGTACGGATCAAATGCTCGTGCTCTTTATGCGTCATGGCGTGCACTCCTTAGTACACCCGCAAAGGGCGATGCCTGTCGCATTGTGCGTGCGTCCTCAGAATCGGATGCAGCAAATACCTTTAAATTGGGAGGGGTGTGGAGTTTGACCAGGCCGACTACTGCAGGCCTGGTCGCCCGTAACGGCCAGCGAACTGAATCGCTGCGTACACGGGTGAGTCGTCCCTTTATCTTAGCGCAGCTTCCTGATTATGCGCAACGCCAGCGGCCAAAGGATCAACAGTCAGCGCCTGCGCGTACTCAGGTAGAGGCCTAAAGTCCTCGCCCAAGACCTGAAAGCACTCCGCTGGAACCGGCTGGGTGAACAGCACTTCATAGCCAGCATCACTGGATGAAGGCCTGATATCGGATTTGATTTGCAGGATTGCCAGCCCGTCTTCGGGGACATCCTCGAATTCGTCCCCGAGCCAAGACCCTAGTGCTGTTTCGCAAGCCTGCCGATCAACAAAAGCAAACGTGGTTGAATGCGGCTCGCCAAGTTCCTCCGATCGGGGGCCAATGGTGGGCACAAGGCCGTGCTCCAAAATCGACGGAACATTCTCCACTGGAGTCACATGGTAGAACGTGAGATTGAGCTTTTCATACAGCGCCTGCTTCAGGCGCTCTGTCAGCGGCGATTGTTCTACCTCAGGGGTGAGCCAGCGATGATCTGAGTAAATCGTCCAAGGGCCCTGTGAGCCGCCTTCAGAGCGCATCTTTTCGAGCATCTGGCGCTGCGTTTGTATGCCGTCCGCATCAATATAAAGCGCTTTTGAGAAACCTGGATCGCGGAATCGAACGATAGCATGATCCGGCGAGCACTCATTGCGCGAGACGTGGCAA
Organism: Marinobacterium sp. BA1; assembly: GCF_041155135.1. Taxonomy (NCBI): domain Bacteria; kingdom Pseudomonadati; phylum Pseudomonadota; class Gammaproteobacteria; order Oceanospirillales; family Oceanospirillaceae; genus Marinobacterium; species Marinobacterium sp. BA1. The sequence continues at coordinate 576 of NZ_BAAFHC010000002.1, read as the reverse complement.
AGTTCAGCCTCTCGACCGGTCAAGCGCATCACTTCATGCACCGCGGCTGCCAGATGCCAGCAGGCGCCGTCGAACCACCCGCCGCCGGTATGGTTAACCGCCATTTCGTACTCAGAACCTGCGACCATCTGAAGTGCGTCAAGGAGTTTCATCGATCAAGCCTCCCGAGTATCAAATTCACGCCCTGGGTGAGTAATGAACCATCCCTTATCAAGCCGCAGCGGAAACGACTGCATCTTGATAAGGGATGGTGCCCTTGTGCTTAACTTTGCCCCGCTTAAGGGCTTTCTTGCGATCTTCGAAGCGCGCAGCCGTATTGTAGGTGCGGGCATGTTTAGCAACGAGGTTGCGTGTATCCGTTTTCTGGGAACTCATGTTGTGATCCTTGTTTTGTGAATTGAGTCTGCCGGCTCACCACCTCCGGCAGTCGGGTATTAAGACAGCGTTGGTGAGGAATCCGAACGGGTAGCACGGAACATATCATCGTCTGATGCGATGATATCAAGCTGCTCGTCCAGAAACTCTTTGGGGAGCATTACGATAATATCCGCATAGCCATACAGGCGCTGGTAACTA